>DATGFU010000132.1:0-8361 GCA_035308865.1 Allostellaceae bacterium
GGCGTCAACGCCGCGATCGAGCTTGCCGCCGCCGGGCCGGCCGGGCCGGTCAGCTTCACCGATCCGGCGGTCGGCGATACGCTGGTCGCCGTGCCGCTGCCGGAGGTCGGCATGGCGGTGGCCCAGAATTTCGACTACCCCGATCTCCGGGTCTTCGATTCGGCCCAGGGTCTGGCCTTCCACCCGCTCTCGGACGGGGTCGCGGTCCACATCGTGAGGGGCAAGGTCGAAATCACGGCGCCCGACGGGCTCATGCTCGCCGCCAACCAGGACCGCGCCCCGTCGCCGATCTCCGGCATGGTCCTCCACGCGACGAGCTGGCAGGGCAAGCCGTAGGGCGGAAAAGCGAAGCGCATTCCGCCAATTCGCGGCATATTTCGCGAATGCCGGACTACCGCCGCAACCGCGTTTCTGGCGGTAGCTATTTCTTCACCGTGAACCTGTTCGACCGGCGCTCGGACCTGCTCGTCGGACATATCGATAAACTGCGGGATGCCGTGCGTCGGGTTCGACTGCGCCACCCGTTCCACATCGACGCCTGGGTCGTGCTGCCGGATCACATGCATTGTCTGTGGACGTTGCCGCCGGACGACGCCGATTTTCCCTCTCGGTGGCGGGCGATCAAGAGCGCCTTTTCACGAAGCCTTTCCAATTCGGAGCCGCGAACCACCGTCATGATCGCGCGGGGTGAGAGAGGTATCTGGCAGCGGCGCTACTGGGAGCACACCATCCGCAGTGACCGGGACTACGCAGCCCACATGGACTACGTGCATTTCAACCCCGTGAAGCACCGTCTCGTCGACAACCCTGCCGATTGGCCGTTCTCGTCCTTCCATCGCTGCGTAGCGGCGGGCCTCTACCCGGTCCAATGGGCCGGTGGCGAGCAGACGCTTGAGGCTGGGGAGCCGCGGTGAGGCCTGTGGCGGATTACGCTTCGCTAATCCGCCCTACATCCGTCAAGTAGGGCGGATTAGCGAAGCGTAATCCGCCAAACAGCTTCAGAACGGGATCTCGTCGTCCAGGTCCGGGGCCGGCGCCCGGCCGCCGCCACCACCTGACGAAGACCGGCCGCCGCCCCCACCGCCACCGCCGTACCCGCCGCCGCTGCCGTAGCCGCCGCCTTCGTCCTGGTCGGGCTCGCCGCCGCCCTGGCGGCCGTCCAGCATCGTCAGCTCGCCGCGGAAGCGCTGCAGCACCACCTCGGTCGTGTATTTCTCCTGGCCGGTGTTGTCGGTCCATTTGCGGGTCTGCAGCGCGCCCTCGACATAGACCTTGGCGCCCTTCTTGAGGAAGCGCTCGCAGACCTGCACGAGGTTCTCGTTGAAAATCACGACGCGGTGCCACTCGGTGCGCTCGCGGCGCTCGCCCGAGGCCTTGTCGCGCCAGCTTTCGGACGTGGCGAGCGACAGCTGGGCCACGCGCGAGCCGTCGTTGATCGTGCGGATCTCCGGATCCCGGCCGAGATTGCCGACGAGAATGACCTTGTTGACGCTGCCCGCCATGGATGCCGCCTTCGTGCTGAAGCGAAGGATGCATCCTAGCGAAGCGCACCGGCAGAGTCGATTTCCGCGCCGGGCTCCCGATATACTGGGCCTCCAGAAACCTCCCCGGTCGCCATGCAGCAGATCAGCGTTCGCGGCGCACGCGAGCACAATCTCAAGAACGTCGATGTCGACATTCCGCGCGACCGGCTGGTCGTGATCACCGGCCTGTCGGGCTCGGGCAAGTCGTCGCTCGCCTTCGACACGATCTATGCCGAGGGCCAGCGCCGCTATGTCGAGAGCCTGTCGGCCTATGCGCGGCAGTTCCTCGAGCTGATGCAGAAGCCCGACGTCGATTCGATCGAGGGCCTGTCGCCGGCGATCTCGATCGAGCAGAAGACGACCTCGAAGAACCCGCGCTCGACCGTCGGCACGGTCACCGAGATTCACGACTACCTGCGCCTGCTCTACGCCCGCATCGGCATCCCCTATTCGCCGGCGACCGGGCTGCCGATCGAGAGCCAGACGGTCAGCCAGATGGTCGACCGCATCGTCGCCATGGAGGCGGGCACGCGGCTGCTGCTGCTCGCCCCGATCGCGCGCGGCCGCAAGGGCGAGTACAGGAAGGAGCTGGGCGACCTCAGGAAGCGCGGCTTCCAGCGGGCGAAGATCGACGGGAAGCTCTACGATCTCGACGAAGCGCCCGCGCTCGACAAGAAGCTGAAGCACGACATCGAGGTCGTGGTCGACCGCATCGTCGTCTCGGCCGAGCTCGGCAACCGCCTCGCCGATTCGATCGAGACGGCGCTCGACCTCTCGGACGGGCTGCTGGTCGCCGAGAATCCGGATTCGGGCGAGCGGCATCTCTACTCGGCCAAGTTCGCCTGCCCGGTCTCGGGCTTCACGATCGACGAGATCGAGCCCAGGCTCTTCTCATTCAACAACCCGTTCGGCGCCTGCCCCGCCTGCGACGGGCTGGGATCGAAGCTCTATTTCGATGCCGACATGATCGTGCCCGATTCGCGCAAGTCGCTGCGCGACGGCGCCATCGCCCCTTGGGCCAACTCCTCGTCGCAATACTACGCGCAGACGCTGGAGAGCCTCGCCAAGCATTACAAGTTCAGCCTGACCATGCCCTGGGCCGATCTGCCCGAGCAGGTGTGCGAGGTCATCCTCTACGGCTCCGGCAAGGAGATCGTCGCGATGACCTACGAGGATGGCTTGAGGAAATACACGACCTCCAAGCCCTTCGAGGGCATCATCCCCAACATGGACAGGCGGTGGAAGGAGACCGACTCCGCCTGGATCCGCGAGGAGCTGTCGCGCTACCAGAACAGCGCCACCTGCGAGACCTGCAACGGCGCCCGGCTCAAGCCCGAGGCGCTGGCGGTCAAGATCGCCGGCCGCAACATCGCCGAGGTGGCGGAGCAGTCGATCGCCGAGGCCGGGCGCTGGTTCGCCGCTTTGTCCGGGCATCTCACGCCCAAGCAGAACGAGATCGCCCACCGGATCCTCAAGGAGATCAACGACCGCCTGGGCTTCCTCAATAATGTCGGGCTCGAGTACCTGACGCTGGCGCGCGGCTCGGCGACGCTGTCGGGCGGCGAGAGCCAGCGCATCCGCTTGGCCTCGCAGATCGGCTCGGGCCTGACCGGCGTGCTCTACGTGCTGGACGAGCCCTCGATCGGCCTGCACCAGCGCGACAACGACCGGCTGCTGGCGACGCTGAAGCGCCTGCGCGACATCGGCAACACCGTGCTGGTGGTCGAGCATGACGAGGATGCGATCCGCAGCGCCGATTATCTCATCGACATGGGACCGGCCGCCGGCCGCCACGGCGGCGAGATCGTCGCCGCCGGCACGCCCGACCAGGTGCTGCACGAGACGAAGAGCCTGACCGCCCAGTACCTGACCGGCATCCGCGAGATCCCGATTCCGCCGCGCCGGCCGCTTGGCAAGCGCCGGCTGAAGCTGGTGGGCGCGCGCGGCAACAACCTGCAGAATGTCACCGCGGAGCTGCCGCTCGGCAGCTTCACCTGCGTCACCGGCGTGTCGGGCGGCGGCAAGTCCACGCTCGTCATCGAGACGCTCTACCGGGCGCTGGCGAAGCGCCTGACCGGCGCGCGCGAGCCGCCGCTGCCCTTCGACCGCATCGAGGGCGTCGAGTACCTCGACAAGATCGTCGATATCGACCAATCGCCGATCGGCCGCACGCCGCGCTCCAACCCCGCCACCTATACCGGCTGCTTCACGCCGATCCGGGACTGGTATGCCGGGCTGCCAGAGGCCAAGGCGCGCGGCTACGGGCCGGGGCGCTTCAGCTTCAACGTCAAGGGCGGGCGCTGCGAGGCCTGCCAGGGCGACGGCGTCATCAAGATCGAGATGCATTTCCTGCCCGACGTCTTCGTGCAGTGCGACGTCTGCAAGGGCCGCCGCTACAACCGCGAGACGCTGGAGGTGCTGTTCCGCGGCAAGTCGATCGCCGACGTGCTCGACATGACGGTCGAGCAGGGCGCCGAGCTGTTCAAGGCGGTGCCGGCCATCCGCGACAAGCTGGAGACGCTGAAGCGCGTGGGCCTGGGATACATCCATGTTGGCCAGCAGGCGACCACGCTCTCGGGCGGCGAGGCGCAACGGGTCAAGCTCGCCAAGGAGCTGAGCCGCCGCGCCACCGGCCAGACCCTCTACATCCTCGACGAGCCGACTACCGGGCTCCATTTCGAGGATGTGCGGAAGCTCCTGGAGGTGCTGCACGCCCTCGTCGAGCAGGGCAACACGGTGCTGGTGATCGAGCACAATCTCGAGGTCATCAAGACCGCCGACTGGATCATCGACCTCGGCCCCGAAGGCGGCGCCGGCGGCGGCAGGATCGTGGCGGAGGGCACGCCGGAGGAGATCGCCAAGGCGGCGGGGAGCCATACCGGGCGGTATCTGGCGCCCTATCTGGAGCGGCTGGCGGCGAAGAGACGAGCGTGAGGGGCACCGATGCCGCTGATCAGCACGTTCTATGGAATTCTGATCCAGATGTACTGGAGAGAGCACGGACCGCCCCATTTCCACGCGCTCTACGCCGAATATGAGGCGCTTATCGACATTCGGACACTGGAAGTGCTCGAAGGGCGGCTGCCTCGGCGTGCCCACGCGCTCGTGTTAGAATGGGCCACGGAACACCGGGCCGAGCTTATGCGGAATTGGGACCTATGCGTGCAAAACCAGTCGCCGACCAAGATCCAGCCTTTGGCTTGACGCCACCGATCACGCTGCGGATGCCGTGGAGGATCGCAGCGGTCGAACCGCTCCCGGCATTTCGCTTCCGCGTTCGATTCATTGATGGGACCGAAGGCGAGGCAGACATGGCCGCCCTCGTTCATTCCGAGACTGCCGGTGTCTTCGCTACGCTTGCCGATCCCGCCCTCTTTGCCCAGGTATCCGTCGTGAACGGAGCCGTCACTTGGCCCGGCGAGATCGATCTGGCGCCGGACGCACTTTACGCTGCGCTACGGGATGGCGGCGGACGGGTACAACTGTAATCGGGATCGGGTCATGGCCGAGGTCAAGCTTTTCGATGTCGCCGCCGTGACGACGGACATGCTGGCCGAAGGACTCTATCGTGGGCAGGTCGGCACGGTCGTCGACTCGCTCGCGCCGGGAGTCCACGAGGTGGAGTTCTCGGACGACCAGGGTCGGACCTACGCGTCGCTCGCCGTTGCGGATGATCAGCTGATGGTACTGCACTACCGGCCAAGGCGAGCCGCCTGAGCAGGCCGTTGGTCGGCCAATGTGGAAGAGGACACCGGGTTGCGCGAAATAAAAAAAGCGCTGTCACCTGACCCCTCATCACCGTAACCCTCGCAATCTCGCGCAGTCACGCGCGCTTGCGTTTCAGCAGACGATACGCGAAGCGGCCCAGTGCGAACACAATCGATGCGAGGAACAACCAGGGCAGTAGCACGATCGCGAACTCGATGGCGGCGGCTGTGCTTGCCGCCAAGGTATCGCCCGCGCGTTCCCACGCCCGGCGGATGGGAGAGATCTGCTCGGTGAGGGAAGCACGGGCCGCGAAGGTAACGGTCATCTCCTCGGTGTCGACGCGTCGGTTCAATCCCTTCTGCGTCGCGGTCAGTTCCTCGATCCGGCTCTGGGTCGTGGAAATCGCCTCTTCGAGCTTGATGAGGTCCTCGACCTTGGCATCGCCGCGCTTCAGCAGTGCATTCAGCCGGTCCCGGTAGTCGGTCAACTGGGCCAGATGCTGATCGACGTCCGTGATCGCGCCGGTCAGGTCTTCGGCCGTGTCCGAGCGACCTGTCAGGATAATGTCGCCCGGACGCTCGTCGGGGAGAGGCGCGATGATCGCGGCGGCGAAAGGTTCGACAGAATCGTGGGCCAGCCGAACACGGAGTTTCGCGGAACCGGGCTGGGTGCCCCAAGGATTGTGCTTCGGTGAGTTGTATTGGGCCTCGATCACGACGCAGCCAGTCGCGGCATCCGCGTCGCACTTCGCTTTCGCGCGCTCGTAGCGGGGCTTGATGTCCCCCCTCAGCCATTTCGACGGTGAGGCCGTGAGAAAAGGCGAGTTTGGTCGAGCCGCCAGCGGACCCGGGGCGCTCGACACTCACTGCCATGTCGGCGCCGCCAACGGCGCTGCCCACAGTTGAGAAGGATTTCGACACGGAAGTGCCAAGGAAGCCCACTGCAGCGACGATCACGACGGCGATCAGCGCCACGATGAGCCCGCATTCCAGAGCCGTTAGGGCATTGTCATCGCGTTTCAGGCGCTGCAAAGCACTCTTGGCACCCATCGACATACCCCCTTTGACTTGAGAAATCGTACATTCGCCATGAGTCGTCGGCGCCACTTTTTTGGTTCATTCTCTAAATCAGGGCGTTGTCGGGCATATGGAGTGCACCCCCGTGCTTGGGACATGGATTTAAGGGACCTGGCGGCTCCATGACGGGTATTCGTGAAAGTTCGGTGATATCATGAGATGTCATAATCGCCGCAGTTTTCTCGGCCGGCTCGGCGCGTTGTCCGTCTTGACCTGCGCCCTGCCCGCCGCGAACGCTGCGGAGCCATGCTGCGGTCCGGTATCGCCAGCGGGGAGCCGCCTGATCGGGTTTCTCGATGCTACCGGCGTCGATCATCTTTGGCTCTCCGGCACGCAGGTCGACTGGAGGACCGGCGTTCCCACGGCCGGGTGGATCGACGGCGCGAGCCAACACACCCATTGCTCAGCCTTCGTCGCCAGCGCGGCGATGCGGCTGGGCGTCTACGTGCTTCGACCGCCGGATCACAGGCAGAAACTGTTGGCCAATGCCCAGATGCGTTGGCTCGGCGGCGACGACGCTGCGACCAAGGGGTGGCGCAGGCTGCCCGATGTGCAGACGGCGCAGGCGCGAGCCAACGCGGGCGATCTCGTGCTCGCTGCCGTGGAGAACCCGGATCCGGGAAAGCCCGGCCATATCGCCATCGTCCGGCCGAGCGACATCGAAACCGAAGCACTGTTGGCGAGAGGCCCTTTTGTCACCCAGGCCGGCTTCACGAACACCCTGAATATATCGCTCGCCCGCGGCTTCGGTAACCATCCGGGCGCCTGGGTGCCCGGCGGCGGCGGCTCGGTCGGCTTCTTCGGGCACACGATCGACTGGACTACGGTGCCGGTCCGCTAAACTTCAACTTGGCACTGGAACCTACGCACTGGAATTGGAACTCCAGGGCGACCCGGACCGGCGGGAAGACACCGAGCGCCAGGCGATGAACCCAATCGCGCCGATCAGCACGACGCTGCAAACCACACTTTCTTCCGGTCCCAGCGCACCGCCCGTCAGAGGTCTGCACGCCCGCGAGCGTGATGCCGATGGCATAGGTGTCGTGGCGGTGGGGAGCGTAGGCCAGGCCCGAGAAGCGCGCCTCTATCCGGTCGAGATCGCCGGGCGCCCGCAGGACCCAGTCTTCGGTGCCGATCGCCATCTGGACTCGCTTCTCTCGCGAGCCGCCGCAACGATCGTGGCGCGCTGAGCCCCGGCGGGCCGCCCGCTCAATGCGGCGTCGGTGCTGCCGGTGCCGCGGCGCTCTGCGTCACCGGGGCCAGGGGTCCGTCCGGCGCCGCGTCGGCTTCCGGAGGCGGCGGCGGTTGGGCCATGTCGTAGGGGTCCGGGTGGTAGATGATGGCGCCGGTCGAGGCCACGGTCACCGTCCGGTAGCCGATATAGACCGGCACGGTCGGATCGACGACGAAGCGCCGTGTGGCGAGCTTCATCAGCCCCGCATCGATCGCTTCCGAGGCCCAGCGATCCTCGCCGAGCAGCCAGCGCGACAGCGCCTCCGCCTCCTGCACGCGCACGCAGCCATGGCTGAACGTCCTGGCGTCGCGCTCGAACAGCCAGGGCTCGTTGGTGTAGTGGAGGAATACCTCGTAGCGGTTCGGCAGTTCCAGCAGCAGCGGCCCCAGCGGGTTGTTCGGCCCCGGCTTCTCGGTATGCGCATTGCCGCCGAACTCCTTCTGCACGATGCTGTCCGGCACGATCCAGGACGGGTTGAGCCAGACCGCGTCGACCCGCGCCGAGAAGGTCGGCGTCTGCGTGTCCTTCTTGCCGAAGACGATGCGGCTGCTGATCACCTCGCGGCCGTCCTCCAGCGCGCTCAGCATGCCGGCGGCGAGGTTGACAGAGATCACGCGGCCCTTGGTCGGCACGTCCGGCTGGTCGAGGCTCTGCTGCAGGCGGAGCGTCCGGTCGCCGTCGAAGCCGCGCAGGGCCGAGCGCGTCATCGGGCCGATCATCGCGTCGGGAACGAGGCCCACTTCCAGCTGGAAGTGCCGTGCCTGCCAGGCGAGCCCGTCGTCATAGATCTGCGGGTCGGCGGCCCGGTCCGCCTCCGGCT
>DATGFU010000133.1:0-3809 GCA_035308865.1 Allostellaceae bacterium
ATCGCCACGATCGCGATCACGATGAAAGTGTAGACGAAATTGGCCAATGGGCCGGCGACGATGATCGCCGCCCGCTTGTGCAGCTTCTGGTGATGAAGCGTGAGCGCCTGCTCCTCGGGCGACAGGCTGCTGACCGTATCCGCCGGTAGCGACGAGATCGCGTCGGGATCGCCGAACATCATCACATAGCCGCCCAGCGGTACGGCCGAGACCCGCCAGCGCGTCCCGTGGCGGTCATTCCACCCGAACAGCTCCGGCCCGAAGCCGATCGAGAAAATCTCGACGCGAACACCGGCCCAGCGGGCGACGAGGTAGTGGCCCAACTCGTGAACGAACACCAGCAAAGTGACGCCGATCAGGAACGGCAGGACGTGCGACACCATGCCGACGAGATAGGCCATGTACGAGGCTCCTCCGCCCGCCCCTCAGGCCCGCGCCATCAGCGGCGCGGCCTGCGGGCAGGCTATACGTAAAGCAATATCCCGGCCCTGTTTGTCAAAATTGTGGAGATCGTCCAGCGTGCCGACGGTCCCGACCGGCAGAACGCTCAGAGTCTCCTCGACCACGGAAGCGATATCGAGGAACCCGATCGCGCCGTCGAGGAAGGCCTGCACCGCCACTTCGTTGGCCGCGTTGAGCACGGCCGGCGCCGAGCCGCCGGCCGCCAGGGCCTCGCGGGCGAGCCGGAGCGAGGGAAACCGTACCGGATCGGGAGCCTCGAAGGTCAGCTGGGCGAGCGCCGCGAGATCGAGCCGTGGGCTCGGCGACGTCATGCGATGGGGCCAGGCGAGAGTGAAGGCGATAGGCGTGCGCATGTCAGGAGACCCGAGCTGCGCCAGCACCGATCCGTCGACGTAGGCAACGAGGCTGTGCACCACCGATTGCGGGTGCACCACGATCTCGATCCGCTCGCCGCCGAGCCCGAAGAGATGCTTCGCCTCGATAAGCTCCAGGCCCTTGTTCATCATGGTGGCGCTGTCCACCGAGATCTTGGCGCCCATGCTCCAGTTGGGATGCCGCACCGCCTGGCTCGGCGTGACGTCCGCCATCGCGGCGTGCTCCCAGGTCCGGAAGGGTCCTCCCGAGGCGGTCAGGATGATCTTGTCGATCGCCTCGCGGCGGGCGAAATCGAAGACCTGGTAGATGGCGTTGTGCTCGCTGTCGACCGGCAGCAGCGTGGCGCCGGCCCGTGCCACCTCGGCGGTGAAGATCTCGCCGCCGCACACCAGCACTTCCTTATTGGCGAGCGCCACGGTGGCGCCGCGGCGCACGGCGGTGAGCGTCGGCGCCAACCCCGCGGCCCCGACGATCGCGGCCATTACCCAATCCGCCGGCCGGGCCGCAGCCTCCTCGACCGCGCCGGCCCCGGCGCCCACCTCGATACCGGAGCCGGCAAGCGCCTCCTTCAGCGGGCGGTAGGCAGCCGCGTCGCCAATCGCGACGTACCGTGCCTTCGCCGCCAGAGCCTGCTCCGCCAACACTTTCCAATTGCGATTGCCCGTCAGCGCCTCGACCCGATAGGCATCGGAATTGCGCCCGATCAAGTCGAGCGTGCTGCAGCCGATCGAACCGGTGGATCCGAGGATCGCGACCGATCGCGGCCCGGATGAGGAGGCGGCCGAAGGTGCCATGGAGTGTTCTACCTCGAAACAACGATCAGGAACATGGCCGCGACGACCGCCAGCATGCCGTCCAGACGATCCAGCATACCGCCATGCCCGGGAATGAGGCCGCCCGAATCCTTCACGCCGAACCGCCTCTTCGCATAGCTCTCCGCCATATCCCCCATTTGCTCGACGACGGCAAGACCGCCGCTGCCCAAGATCACCGTATATGGCGACTGGAAGGGGATATACCGCGTCAGCACCCAGCTCGCCGCCATTGCCGCCACAATCCCGCCGACCAGCCCCGCCCAGGTCTTTTTCGGACTCAGCGCCGGGGCAAGCTTGGGGCCGCCGATCAACCGGCCGCAGATGAAGGCGGCGATGTCGACCGACCACACGACGGTGACAATCAGCACCACAACCGTGAAGCCGTCCTCGCCGTCGGCCGCCAGCGTCAGTCCACGCAGCCAGACGAAGGCGATACAGGGCAGCACGATCCAGCACAGCCCGCCGATCGTCCAGGCCGTCCGCCCTGCGTCTTGGCGCGCCACAGCCTGCTGCCCCAGGATGAGCACTGCAGCCGCGATCAGCCCCCAGCGCACGGCGACGATGCCCCCAAGCACGACGGGCAGGAAGGCCACGGCAACCATCAGCGCCACGTCTGCCGGA
Source organism: Allostellaceae bacterium (assembly GCA_035308865.1). GTDB lineage: Bacteria > Pseudomonadota > Alphaproteobacteria > ATCC43930 > CGMCC-115725 > DATGFU01. Next base: position 2,274 of record DATGFU010000133.1, read on the forward strand.
CCGCGCGCGCGGCCTGTCAGGCGGCCCCACTCCCACGTCATCAGCGCCGCGACCACCGCCACCGCCAAGACGATCCAGGGCGAGCCGAACCAGATCGCGGCGCCGGCAATAGGCATCAGCACGAGGGACGACGCAATGCGTCTTCCCATCGTGCCGAGCTCAGACGGAGGAGCCAACGGTCGCGCCGAAGCGACGCTCTCTTCCACGGAATTCGCGGATCGCGTTCTCGAGGTCGAGCCTGGAGAAGTCGGGCCAGAGCGTGTCGACGAACAGCAGCTCTGCATAGGCGCATTGCCATAAGAGGAAATTGCTGATCCGCTTCTCGCCGCTGGTCCGGATCAGGAGATCGGGGTCCGGAAGGTCGACGGTATAGAGATGCCGGCCGAAGGAGTCCTCGTCGATCTCGTCGGCGCCGATCTCGCCGAGCCGCGCCCGCTCCGCCAGCCGCCGCGCCGCCGCCGCGATCTCATCGCGCCCGCCATAGCTCAGCGCCACCGTCAGATGGAGCCGGGCGTTTCCTGCAGTGAGCCTCTCCGCATGCTCGATCAGGCGCAGCGCCTCGCGCGGCAGGCGCTCACGCTGGCCGATGACCCGCAATCGGACGCCGTGCTCATGCAGTTCCGCCACCTCGGCCCGCAGATAGTATTCGAGGAGGCGCATCAGCTCGCGCACCTCCGCCGCCGGCCGCCGCCAGTTCTCGGACGAGAAGCCGTAGAGCGTCAGGTACTCGATGCCGAGCTCGCCGGCTGCCGTGACAGTCCGGCGCACGGCATCGGCGCCGCGCCGGTGCCCGGCCACGCGAGGCAGGCCGCGGGCCTGCGCCCACCGCCCGTTGCCGTCCATGATGATCGCCACATGCCGCGGCGGCATGGGCTCGCTGAGGAAACTGTCCATCGCCGGGATTTAGACGTGAATGATGTCTTTTTCCTTTTGGGCCAGCGCCTCGTCGACCTTCTTGATGAAGTCGTCGGTGAGCGACTGGATGTCCTTGTCGGTCCGGCGATGCTCGTCCTGGGTGATCTCGCCGTCCTTCTCCTGCTTCTTGAGCGCATAATGGCCGTCGCGTCGCACGTTGCGCACCGCCACGCGCGCCTGCTCGGCGTATTTATGGGCGACCTTCACCAGCTCGCGCCGCCGCTCCTCGTTGAGATCGGGGATCGGCACGCGCACGGTCTGGCCCTCGGTCTGGGGATTGAGTCCGAGGCCGGCGTCTCGGATCGCCTTCTCGACCGCCTTGACCAGCGCCCGGTCCCAGACCTGGACCGAGAGCATCCGCGCGTCGGTCGCCGCCACCGTGCCGCACTGGGCGAGCGGCAGCGAGCTGCCGTAGGCGGGAACCATCACGGGATCGAGCAGGCTGGCCGAGGCTCGGCCGGTGCGCAGCCCGGCAAACTCCTTGCGCAGCGCCTCGAGGGCTCCCTCCATGCGGCGGCGCATGTCCTTGGTCATGTCGTCAGCCATTATTGCCTCCCGACTCCGTGATCGTCGTGTAGAGCCCCTGCCCCGTCACCACCTCGGCGAACCCGCCGGGACGAA
>DATGFU010000134.1:0-7338 GCA_035308865.1 Allostellaceae bacterium
CCGGTGGTGATCCGCAGTGTCGCAACCCGCGGCGACGGCCAGGCGAGCGGCCACAGGCTCTCTGACAGCGCCACCCGGATGCGGCTGCCGGTGTGGAAGCGATGCGCGGTGAACAGCAACGCGATCGTCGCGGTAACCGGCACGCCCGGCTCCAGCGCCACCGGGTGCTCGTGCCCGTCGCGATGGGTGAGGTTGAGGATGCCGTAGCTGACCAGCCACGATTTCCCCTCTGTCGTCACCTCGCAGAGCCGCACTGCCAGCTTCGCCACTGGAACGTCCGCCGCGACCCTGATCGTGGCGACGGCGTTGCCCATGATTTCCAGATCGGCCTCGAGCGGCGGCGAATCGAAGGTCAGTGAGCGGCGGTCGTCCTCGGTCTGATCGCACGGCAGATCCTCCGGCATATAGAATTCATGGACCTCGCGCTGCAACGTGCCGACGACGCGGTCGCCGGCGCAGGTCAGCTCCGCCGGCTCCTCGATCTGGGGCGAGAGACCGCGGTGGTTCATGAACAGCACCTGCCGTCCGATCCGGTGCGAAGGCCATTCCGCCTCGGCGACCCAGCGTCCGGGCACGTCCTGCGGATAGGTCTCGGCCGGCGTCCGGTCAGCCATGTAGGCGCGGAACATCGGCTCGTGCATGATACCGGTATCGGTGCCGTTCAGCCACTCGTCCCACCAGCGAATTTCCTCGTGCGCCCAGTCGAGCCCGGGCCCGGGATTGGCGCTGTAGGGATAGTCATGCGCCCACGGCCCGATCAGGCATTTGCGCGGCACCGATAGCGTGCCCATCACCCGCGCGGCGACATTCACGAAATAATCGGCAAGGCCACACACGGCATAGACGGCGCAGCGGATCCGGTCGTATCCGGGCGCGACCGATCCCACCTGCCAATAGGCATCGGCGCGCTGGTGCGCGGTCCAGGTGGCGAGTATGGCGGGCGTCGCATGCAGCCGGTCGAGCCACATCGACTTCCAGCGCTCGCCGACGATCGCCGGATCGGGCGGGCCGGCCATCACCGTCTTGAACATCAGACCCCAGCCGTAGTTCGGATGGGTCAGGGCGCCGCCTAGGTAATGCGCATCGTCGGTGAAGCGGCGATCCGAGAAGCACATCGGCATGATCGCCTTAAGCGCCGGCGGCGCATGCGCCGCGACCTGGAACGAGTTGAACCCGCCCCAAGAGATGCCGCGCATTCCGACAGCGCCGTTGCACCATTCGCGCGCGGCCAGCCAGGCGATGATGTCGAGCGCGTCCCGCTGTTCCTGTTCGGTGTATTCCGCCAGCAGCACGCCCTCGGACTCCCCCGACCCGCGGACATCGGCCCGTGCGAAGGCGAAGCCGTGCCGCGCCAGCAACCGTCCCCAGGCATCGTCGCGCTGCCGGTAGTGGTCGCGCTTGCGGTACGGAATGTATTCCAGCACCGCCGGGACCGGCCCCGACCCCTCGGGCAGCCAAAGCCGTACCGCCAGGCGGGTGCCGTCGCGCATCGGGATCCAGTCGTTCTCGATCACGCGGAACGGGCGCTCCGGCGGCAGGCTCCAATCGGTCATGGCGCAGGCTCCACGGCGCGGCTTGTGACGACCGGCACCAGCCCGGCCGCGAGGATCGATGCGGCCAGCGCCAGGAGGCCGAGCGTCCGGTAGGACCACTGCACGGCGATCATTCCGCCCGCACCCGAGCCCACGGCCGACGCGATGAAGATCATCCCGTTTGCGAAGGCAGGAAGCCGGCCGGAGCGGTCCAGCGCTCCGCCCGCTCCCAGGAAGTAGGGGAATGGAAAAATATACGTGATGCCGTAGGCGACCACCGCTGCGGCAAAGCCCCAGAACCCATTGGCGACACCGATAGCCAGGCAGGCAAGGCCGGAGGCCAGCAGGCCGAGCTGCAGCGGCAGCCGCCGGCCTAAACGGTTCCCCGCCCAGGCCGCCGCCGCGCCGCCTAGGGAGCCGGACATCATGCCAACGGTAAGGACGAGTCCGGTCGCCGCGGGATCGATGTCGAGCGCGGTCGCGATCCGCTCGGTGAAGGTGTAGACCGCGCCGGTGCCGATGCCGAACAGCGCGGTGACGGCGACGAGTGCGGCGGCACCGACGATATCGACCCGGCCAGCCGTCTCGCGCAGAGGCGCCGCATTTGCGCGACCGAGTCCGGGCAGCAGCGGAACAAGCAAGACGAGCATCGCCGCCAGCCCCGCAAACACGCCCATCGGGCCGAGCCGCACCCCGACCAGCGGCAGCACGGCCAGCTCTACGCCCAGGCCGATCAGCCCGAGCGCCGTCCCGGCGCCGAACACCCGTTCCGGATCGCTCGCCCGAGACCCGGCCGCAACCGTCGCGGCGTAGATCAGCCCGTGCCCGGTCCCCGAGGTGCCGGCGGCGAGATAGAGCGGCAAGAGGGTGCGCAGGCCGAACTCGACGAGATAGCAGCCGGCCGCGAGCGTCGCCCCCGACAGCGCCAACGCAGGCAGGCTGGTCCGATCGACGAAGCGCGACGCGACCAGCACGGCCGCTGAGAAGCAGGCCATCTGAACCGCCATCAGATAGCCGGCATCGACCGCCGTAAGCCCGGCACCGTCCATCACCCCGCCCACCTGGTAGGGCTGGGCGGCAGGCCCTCCCTGCGCGGCCACCGTGCCCGCCGCGATGGCGAGGATGAGGACCCAGGAACGACTCCTCTGGCTCGGCGTGGCGATCATCTGGGAGGCCGGTGATAGCATGGTCCCGCCGAACCGGAGCAGCAGCGCGTCGCGCCGAAGCTAGCACGCCGCTCGGGCAAGATCAGGCGCCGCGGGCTTAGGACCATCGCTTTCATTCTTCGGAGATGCCGCCCGACAAATGCGCCCGACCGCCGTCGCGTTGACACCGGGCCTGAGGCTGGACTACGCAGCGGGCATGGGTTCGGCAGTTGCGGGCGTCGGAGAGGTTCTCGTCATCGACGGCCGGACGGTCGAAGCGCTGCTGCCGCTTGCCGACTGCATCGAGCTCATGGCGCGGACCATGGCCGCCGTCTCGCGCGGCGCAGCCGAGCTGCCGCTGAGGACGGTGATGCGGCTGCCGGAGAGCGGCAACCTGCTCGGCCTGATGCCGGGCTATCTCGCCGATCCGGCCGGGCTGGGCGTCAAGATCGTCAGCATCTTCCCGGGCAACGCGGCCCGCGGTCTGCCGTCCCATCTCGGAGCCGTCGTGATGTTCGAGCCCGAGACCGGCCGGCCGGTGGCGCTGATCGATGCCGCCTCGGTGACCGCGATCCGGACCGCAGCGGCCAGCGCGGCGGCAACGCAGGTGCTGGCCCGCGCGGATGCCGGGGATCTCGCGATTCTCGGCGCCGGCGAGCAGGCGAGCCGACATCTCGACGCGATGGCGCTGGTGCGCCGGCTGCGCCGCGTCCGCCTCTGGAACCGTTCCCGGGACCGGGCGGCGGCGCTGGCGGAGGCCGCGGCACCGCGTCTCGGTCTCGCGATCGAGGTCGCCGACAGCGTCGAGCAGGCCGTCGCCGGCGCCGATCTCATCTGCACCACCACCGGCACCGTCAATCCGCTGCTGCACGGACGCTGGATCGCCGACGGCGCGCATATCAACCTCGTCGGCTTCACAGTCGGCGGCCCAGGGGAGGCCGACACCGACACCGTCGTGCGAGCTCGCTATTTTGCCGATGTTCGCCCGGCGGCGTTGGCCGCAGCCGGCGAGCTGAAGCAGGCGATCGCCTCCGGCCGCGTGAGCGAGGCGCATCTTCTGGGCGAGATCGGCGAAGTCATTGCCGGCACCTTCCCCGGCCGATCCGGGCCAGATGAGGTCACGATCTACCGCTCGCTCGGCAGCGCCGCGCAGGACATCGCCGCCGGCACCGCGGTCTACGAGCGCGCTAAGGCGGCGGCCATGGGCATCGCCGCGCCGTTCTGACATGCGGATTTCCGAGATCCGAGCCATTCCGGTCAACGTGCCCTACCGGGCGCCGACGACCATGTCGGCCGGCGTCAGCGCATTTTCGACCCGTACGATCGTCGCCGTCACCACCGATACCGGCCTGACCGGGCTCGGCGAAGCGTCCTACGGGCTGGCCGCCGGCATCGTCGAGCGCGACTTCGCGCCGGCGATCATCGGGCTCGACCCGCTCGACCCTGCGACCGTCCGCCGGCATTGCCTGCCCGACGCGCTGGATTATGGCACGCCGCTCCTCAAGCTGCAGCGGGCCGCCTGGGGCGGCCTGGAGATCGCGCTCTGGGATCTCAAGGGCAAGGCCGAAGCCCTGCCGCTCTACCGCTTGCTCGGCGGCAAGGTGCGGGAACGGGCGCTCTTCGGGGCCTATGCCTATACCGATCCGGACCCGGCCTCCGTCGTCGAGACCATGCCCCGGCGCGCCATCGACGCGATCGATATGACGAGTGCCGCGATCTTTGAATTCAAGGTCGGAGTCCACCCGGTCGAGACCGACATAGAGACGGTGGAGGCGGTCTCCGCAGCGCTGGGCGGGCGGGCCCGGATCGCCGTCGATGCGAACATGGGCATGACGGTCGCGGCGGCACGCCGCTTCCTCGATGCCGCCGGCGGGCTGCTCGAGAATTTCGAGGAGCCGGTGCCGGGCCTCGCGAACATGGAGATCCTGGCCCGGGCCTCTGGCGTGCCCGTCTCGACGCATTGCGCCGACATGGAGACGATGGAGCACTATCCCGGCATTTCCGGCATCGTCCCGACGCTCGATGCGGCGGGCGGCGTCGCCGCGATCCTCGGACTCGCCGACGCCTGCATGGAGTCCGGCCGGCGGCTCTGGATCCGGTCGCATGCCGAAGCCGGCATCGGGTGGGCCGCAGTCGTCCATCTCGGCGCCGCCCTCCCGGCGCTGGAACGGCCGGCGCAGTCGCTGATCGACCTGATCGAGGACGATCTGGTGCTGGGCGAGCCCTGGCTCGTGCAGGACGGCGGCGTCATCCCGCCCGATTGCCCCGGCCTAGGCGTCGAGCCCGACTGGCCGGCGATCCGGCGCTGCCACGAGCTCTATGTCCGGCTCGGAGAGCAGCACGCCTTCAAGCCGCCGCTCCATCGCCCCGTGACGGCGTTATCGGCCGATGGCAGGGCCCCGATGGCATCGTGAAGGTAACTCGGACCGGTGGGCGAACGTGCTTGGGTGGAGAGCATGGCGTGACATGGCATTGTCAGCTCAAATTCAACATCGGGTAGGGCGGGTCTCGGAAGCAAACGGGCCGCGGTGGTCGCCGAGCGGCTCGGGTTCGATCGGGAGGAGGCGTTGACGCTCGGCCGCGCCGTGGCCGGCCTGAATGCCTACAGCAAAGGCGTGTTGCTCGGCCTTTACGAGCCGTCGCCGGAGGCGGAGCACGACCGCCGCAAGGAGGCCCAGGCGGGGCAGTCGCTGCACGTCAGGCTGCGTCTCCGCTCGGTGCCCGTGGTGCAGACGCCGGATGGCGTCCGGGCGCTCAGCAAGGACAAGCCGGACTCGCCGGCCAGCGTCGAGCGCTACCTGCAGAGCAAGTTCGGAGACCGCCTCGGCGACGCGCGGCAGGCGATGGAGCGACTCGCGGCATCAGACGATCCCGGCGAACTCGCGACGCGAGCCTACGCGCTTTATGATCGGTTCCGGCCCGGCATTCCGGACTGCGTCCAGGGTTGGGGCGCCGCCGGCGAGCTCGGCCTCGACCTGATTGAGCAACTGGCGCGGAAGTAGGGCAGCCATGCCGGCGGCATCGCCATCTCGCGTCGCCGGACTGGATAAGAGGGGACCGCGCTGCCGCTCACGGAACGAGCCGGTCTATCGATCTCGTCGACGACGGCCGCGGGGCAACCGCCCTGGAAACTTCCCCCACGGGGATACTTTTCTAACCCCCTGATGTAGCCGCCGGGCAATCTCGGTGGCGCCAGACGCGTCCTGTAATCCGTCCGGAATCTTCAAAGCTGCCTTCTCAGGCTCCGATTCGGGCATTATCGTCCCCGGATCGGGCCGGTCTGGGGCGGCCATATGGGAAGTGCCGGCTCAAGCACGCCCGAATGCCGCTCGACCGAAACGGCTGCTCAACCGGAGACGTGCCATGCGCTTGGTCACCGTCATTGTTTCCGTCGTCGGCATCGCCCTGTCGGGCGCCGCGACCGCACAGCCGACGCTGCAGGGCCATTACCTGTTACAGCTGATGCGGATCTGCCCGCTTCTGGTCACCTATACCCAATCCACCACTATCGATGCGGTGGCCTCGATCACCGGAGGTGTCGGGACGGCCTACTCAGACAATTACCTGATCAAATTCTCCCGCGGGAGCTTCACCGGATCGGGCTTCCACACAGCGGTCGATGTCGCCATCGTCGGGTCTGAGGCTCAGAACGTCGTCAATCAGGCGATGAGCGGCGGCGGGAGCTATTCGAATACCGATACAAGCCTGACACTTTCGTTCGGCGGCGGGTCCGCGCAGACCTACAACATCGTCTACGGCAACGTAGCGAACGGCATCGTCTATTCGGCACTGCTGAGTGGGACTTCCGTCGAATCAAGCGGCCCCACCTGCATCCTGAGTGGCTCGCTGTTGAGGAGATCGGTGTCGTGACGCGGTAACGGGGGCAAATGCAACCAACCCCCTTCTGGAGTGCACCCCTGGAATGAGACAGTAGAAAGGGGGACAGTTCTCCTTGGATGGAGGACTGATGAGCAAGGGGGATCAGAAGCGGTTCACGCGGGAGTTCAAGCTTGCGGCTCTTCAGCGGATGGCGGCTGGGGAGAATGTGAGCGAGCTTGCGCGTGAGCTCGGGGTGCTACGGAAGTGCCTGTACCAGTGGCGTGACCGCTACCGGCTTGGCGGTGCGATTGCGCTGCGGAGCCGAGGGCGGATGACCAAGGCGGAGGCTTTGGCGATGCGCTCGGCGACGGGCGGCGGGCCGGCGGTGGCGGGCGGGAGCGCGTCTGAGCCGGTCCGGCGGTCGGGCTCGCCGGACGCTCTGGCCCAGGCGCAGCGTCGGATTGCGGAGCTGGAGCGGAAGGTCGGCCAGCAACAGGTGGATCTGGATTTTTTTCAGCAAGCCTTGCGGCAGGTCAGGGAGACGCGCCTGCGGAGCGGCGCGCCTGGCGGGACGGCATCTACGCGGTCATCCAAAGAATGACTTCGTCCCCGTCGCAAGGCTTGACCGGTCTTCTTGTTCCGGCGATCGAGCGGATGTGCCGGGTCGCCGGTGTGAGCCGGGCCGGCTATTACCGGCATTGGCAGGCATCGGCACCGCGGCGGGAGGAGACCGCGCTGCGGGACGTGATCCAGCGGCTGGTGCTGCGGGAGCGGCATTACGGCTATCGGCGGATCGGGCCGCTGTTGCGGCGTGAAGGCTGGCAGGTGAACCACAAGCGGGT
>DATGFU010000135.1:0-2474 GCA_035308865.1 Allostellaceae bacterium
CGATCCGGGTGCCATCGCCGAGGTCGTGCGCGACCTCTACCGCAATGCCGGCCAGCCGGATCAGTCCTACAGCGAGCGCCAGATCTACCAGGCGGCGCTCGATCGACTGGTGCGCGAGCTCGCCGCCGTGGAGTCGATCGACGAGCTGACGGCGACGCAGCGGCTGGAGCAGATGCTGAACGCGGCGTGAGCCGCCGGCGGAAGCTTTCCTTGCCGCAGCGCCGGTTGTCATGACGCTCCCGGCGCCCGAAGACGCGGCACGCTTCGCCACATTCACCGGATGCCGGCGGGTCTGGGCGATCTCGGCGATCCACGCCGAGATCGCCCGGCTCGAAGGCGTCCACGACGCGATCCAGCACCGCCTCCAGCCACGCGATGCGCTGGTCTATCTCGGCAACATGCTCGGCCGGGGGCCGGCGATCCGCGAGACGATCGCCGAGCTTCTGACCTTTCGCCGTGACTTCATCGGCCGCGAGCGCACCTTCGCGGCCGATCTCGCCTTCCTGCGCGGCAGCCAGGAGGAGATGTGGCAGCGTCTGCTCGAGCTGCAATTCGCGCCCGAGCCGGCCGCCGTGCTGGAATGGATGCTGGATCACGGCCTCGCGCCGGTCGTCGCGGCCTATGGGACGGACGGCGCCCGCGGCCTCGCCGCCTGTCGCGAGGGTCCGCTCGCCATCACGCGTTGGACCAGCGCGATCCGGGCCGCGATCAACGCGGCGCCGGGCCATGCCTCGCTGATGACGGCGCTGCGGCGCGCGGCCTTCACCAGCGGCGGCGAGCTGCTCTTCGTCCATGCCGGGATCGATCCCTCGCGACCGCTGACCGCCCAGAACGACAGTTTCTGGTGGGGCGGCAGCGGCTTTCTCGATCTCAAGGAGAGCTATGCCGGATTCCGCAAGGTTGTCCGCGGCTTCGACCGGCATCACGGCGGCCTCCAGGTGACCCCTTATGCCGTCTCGATGGATCGCGGCTGCGGCTTCGACGGCACGCTCGCCTGCGCCTGCTTTGGACTCGACGGCACGCTGATCGAGAGCTTCGAGGCGTGAGGCGCGGGCGGTTCGCCCTTGCAGCTTTCGCCTTCAGCCTGACCCTCCCTGCCCTCGCCGAAACGCCGGCCTCCGCCCTTCCCGAGACCGGCCGCGCCCGCGTCCAGACGGTGCAGGACGGTGCCACTCTGACCCTCGACGACGGTCGGACTGTCCGGCTGGCCGGCATCCTGGCGCCGTTGCCGCCGCTCGGCCGGCCGCCGGACGATTGGCCGCTTGTGCGGCAGGCCCGCGAGGCGCTCGCGACGGCCGCCGAGGGCAAGGCCGCAGTGCTGCGCGGGCCCACAGATCTCGATCGCTATGGCCGCGTCATCACCCAGGTCGAGATCGCGGATGGAGACTGGCTGGAGGGCGTCATGCTCACGGCGGGTCTCGCCCGCGTCGAGACGACGCCCCAGCATCGCGAGCTGGCCCGCGAGATGCTGGCACTCGAGGCGGCAGCGCGCGACGCGCGGCTCGGACTGTGGGCGTCGCCCTACTACGCGGTACGCATGCCCGAAGACCTTGCCAAGTCCAGCGGCAGCTTCGAGCTGGTCGAGGGCAGGCTCGCCGCTTCCGACCTTCGCCGCACCACATTGTGGCTGGATTTCCCGGGATCAGCCTCGGCGGTCCGCCTCGACAAGCCGGCGCGGGCCCTCTTCGGAACGCAGGATCCCACAAAGCTCGTGGGCAAGCGCGTGCGCGTCCGGGGCTGGGTGACGTGGCTCGGCCGGCCGGTGATCGACGTGACGCATCCGGAGCAGATCGAAAGCCTCGATCCGCCCGCCGGCTGAGCGGCTACGACGCGTATTTCACGCTGCAGCCGTAGGGCCGCGTCACCGGGTGCGCCACCTTCTGCCCGGCGGCAACCGCATCGATCGCCTCGCGGGCATAGGGTTCGGCCTGCGCCATGTCCTCGATCCGAGTGCTGGCGATGCTGTCCGCGCCGCCTGCATAGGCGAGCGTGCCGTCGGGCCGGATGACGAAAATGTGCGGCGTCGTCATCGCGCTGTAGAGACGGCCGACGGCGCCAGTCGGGTCAAGCAGCACATGCGCAGGCGCGGCGTGGCGCTCGGTCGTGTCCTCGTTCGCTTTGGCGCCATCGACGAAGCCTTGCTCACCCGGGGCCGAGCTGATCACCGTCAGCCACACGGCGCCCTTGTCCGCCGCATCGTGCTGAAGCTTCTGCATGGCGCCGCTGGAGTACCACTTCTGGACGTAGGGACAGCCATCGTTCGTCCATTCCAGCACGACCATGTGGCCGGCGAGGTCGGCCAGATGGACCGCCTGGCCGTTGCTGTCCGTGGCGGTGAAATCGGGCGCCTTGCTGTCGATCTGCGGTGCCGCGAGGGCCGCTGTTGCCGTCAAAGCGAGAAGGCTCAGCCCCAGACGCAGCATGCTCATGATCGATCTCCTCAACCGCCGGCGCGGTCGACCTCGTCCAGGACC
>DATGFU010000136.1:0-3524 GCA_035308865.1 Allostellaceae bacterium
CGCGACGGGCAAGTTCCAAGCAAAAATGCGATTCCACGGCCATCGATGTAAAGCCAACAACATCCGGAGAGGTATCCGTAATCGCTCGTGCCGCACCGCTGTAGAGGTCATCCGCGGACCAAGAGGGATCAGCAAGAACCCGCAGATTGAGGTCGACAATGCAAACCAACACGTCCTCAGCCTTAACTGCCGCGGCAAGAGTGAGCAGGCCTAGCGGAGGAGCCAAGTCGTAGGTATCGTAGAGACCGTTTGGTGGTTGGACGAGTGTCACCCGCATTGCCAATCCCCTCTAGCGACTCTTAGCCTTCACCGACCATTTCTAAAAGGCCAAGGCGCCCTGCTCTCGGGCTATGGTCTTGAGGCTGGCACCCACGACACCCACTGGGAGCTTCCTAGCAAGAGCAAGGGACGTGTCATCGCCAGGACAGCGATGTGAATGCGTGCACCTCAGTCTCGTCACCTCGTAGATATGAAAGCGGGCCGCTGTGTTGTCGCCATATTCATTAAAACTGGGTGAGCCTCGACCTTGGGTTACCCCGAGCATGCCCTGCAATGTTCTTAGTACCGCAGCGCGGGTCACGCCGTGGGTCGTTTGAGCTGAGCGCTTTAGGATGTCGATAATAATAGCACGCGCAACGCGTGCATACGTTTCATAAGAAGGAATGGATTGGATGTCTGCACTACTCCCCCGATGCACCTCCTCGAGCGGGGGGCCAGTGATGTAGATTGACTCACCATCAGTGAGCAAGCTTTTCACGGTTTTTATGAAGGAGTCACCAGCCACGCCGTCTGTAAAGACTAGCCTAAGATGTTTTTCGTCGAATCGTTGGCAGTCTTTTCCTTGACAGCCTTCCTTCAGCCTGCGGACAAAGATACTTGCCTCTGCCTCCATGCCGATAAATATAATAGTGTCGGGATTAGATTTTAAGAAGCGATCGGGCGAGAAACCAGAAGAAAAGATATCTACGCCGACCGCATCCACAATCGGCAGCCCTTGCTTGTTTCCTTGGGCGATAAGGGCGTTCGCTATATAATTGGAGTATTCCCTGTTGCCATTATCCACGACTAGTTCCACAGCTTTGGGAGCTGGATCGAAGCTTTGAATCAGGTTAAGGATGTCTAGCACTTGGCGATCGTCGCTGGCGGGGAGCCGCAGAATGTGTCTTTGGCCATCCCGCGGCGCTTGAGTTAATTCAGGATTAGTAACCGCTGGAAGGATCAAGGGTATAGGACCTCCATGGGCGACGTAGGAATCGGACTCGTAAACTTGCTCGATCAGATTCTTCGCCGTAGTGCTCCGTTCATGCCCCACCACCATCACTACATTCTGATCCTTCTTCGCGATTTCGTCCCGAATCTTGCGCGCCGTCGCTTCGGGGGTGTTTCCCTCGTACAAGCGTCGCAGGATCCATTGACGGTCATCCTGCAATGGAATGTCGTCGCTGCTCAAAAACCCGAGACCCTTTAACATTGGCACGGACGTAGTTGAGTCGGGAAACACAGCTAGCACGACGGCCGTCTGTGGATGAGCAGCGAGATTCTTCACCTGTTCTGTTATTGTGGCGACGACGTTATCATCAAAAAGCTTGACGATTGCTAGAATTGCGAGCAAGAAAATGCTAGTAGGGAGGTGCTCACTCCTTAGCTTGCGAAAGAAACCAGGAAGCTCGGAGGTGCGAGAGCGCTGCGTGACCTTGTTAGCCGTCGCCATACTTGACCTCCGCGATTCATTGCTGCACCAATCCGCTCTTGACGGTGCGGTGACCGTGAGTGGCCGAAGGCACCGCTCCCGGGCCGCGTGACAGCCCATTGGGAAGTGATGCTCAACACGGCCAGTGCGTCAAGTAGCTTCTGGTCTAAGTATAGCAGTGCCGATGCGAAGAAAACAAAGCGATGGATAGCAATATGCAAGATTTGCGATAGGGTCGTGTCTGCTTGGTCTGCGCAGAATCGGGCGCAAACGGCGGCTACTTGGTTTTCGTCACGGTTGCAGCCGTTCGATGGTCCAGCCGCCCTCGGCGTTCCGGCGGTAGGCGATGCGGTCGTGCAGGCGGCTCTCGCGGCCCTGCCAGAACTCGACCCGGGTCGGCTCGAGGCGGTAGCCGCCCCAGAAGTCGGGGGCCGGGATCTCGCCGCCGGCGAAGCGCTGGGCGGCGGCGGCGAAGGCTTGCTCCAGCGGCTCGCGGCCGGCCACGGGCGCGCTCTGCCGCGAGGCCCAGGCGCCGAGCCGCGAGGCGGGCGGGCGGGTCGCGAAGTAGGCCGCGGTCTCCTCGCGCGAGGTCTTCGCGACCACGCCCTCGACCCTCACCTGGCGATCGCTGGCCGGCCAGTAGAAGACCAGCGCCGCGTGCGGGTTGGCGGCCAGCTCGCGCGCCTTGCGGCTGCCGTAGTTGGTGAAGAAGACGAAGCCGCGCTCGTCGCAGCCCTTGAGCAGCACGACGCGCGCCGACGGCCGCCCCTCGCGGTCGGCGGTGGCGAGCGTCATGGCGGTGGGGTCGAGCGGATCGGCGGCGACCGCCGCCGCGAGCCAGGCGCGGAACTGCGCGATGGGGTCGGGCGCCACGTCGCGCTCGTCGAGCGCGGCCCGGCGGTAGTCGCGGCGTACCTCGGAGACGTCCATCGGGCTCGATTGGCTCGGGCTCGCCGGCGGCGGGTGACCGGGCAGGGTCAGCGCCCGAGCAGCGCGCCGACCATGCTACGCTTGCCGGCCTTCTCGTAGGTGCCGATCAGCTCGGCGTGGGCGAGCACGTGCCCTTCCATGGCCTCCTCGAGCCGCCGCTTGTCGGGATGGCCGAGATCGGGCAGCGCGACGTCCAGGGCGTACAGCTTGAAGAAGTAGCGGTGCCGGCCGACGGGCGGGCAGGGCGCGCCGTAACCGGTGCGGTTCCAGTCGTTCTTGCCTTCGCGGGTGCCGGCCGGCAGGTCGCCCGGGACGACGCCTTCGGGCAAACCGGTGGCGGTGACCGGCAGGCCGTAGAGCACCCAGTGCACCCAGGTCCGCCGCGGCGCCTTCGGGTCGGGGGCGTCCGGATCGTCCACGATCAGGGCCAGGCTCTTGGCGGCGCCCGGCACGCCGCTCCAGGAGAGGGGTGGAGAGACCTCGCGGCCCTTGACCTCGCAGCTGTAGCGGGCCGGCATCTCTCCCTGGTGGGTGAAGGCCGAAGACGTCAGGGTCAGGCTCATCGCTCTACCTCTCGTCGCGCCGGCGGCCGGCGGCGCCGCGGGTGCCGCCAGGACGGCCGGCGCTGCGAACGCCAGTGCCGCCAGGACCGCCAAGGCGATGTGGTGGCGGCCGCTCATCGGCTCATTCTATGCCTGGCGGCCTGGCGGCGCGCGATGACGTGACTCCGGCCGGCGCCATGTCTCCCATGGCTCCGGGCGGCGGGCCGCGGTTCTGCTTTTACGTTACCTCCGGAGACGCTGGCCGAGGATTTTCGATCACGCGGTGCGCCATGCGCGGATATTGTGATCCATTTGCGCCAAGCGACTGTAAAGACACCTATTTACGCCATTTATCGGTTTTT
>DATGFU010000137.1:0-3193 GCA_035308865.1 Allostellaceae bacterium
GCATGTCTCGAGCATCCTGCACAAGCTGAAGGTCTACAGCCGCACCCAGGCCGTGGTGATGGCCAGCCGTGTGCAGCCGGAGGGGTTCAAGGGCTTGCCGGAGTGCTGAAGGAGCGCGCTTTCTCACCAAACCGCTAGAGGCGGCGCACCTGCGCGGGGACGCCGATGGGACACTCGAGCGCCGCGCGGTCCCAGCCGCCGGATTCGGCAGCGGCAGCATAGGTGGTCGACAGGAATTCGAGTAAGAGGGCTTCGGGGTCCGGGGCAGCCCGGACCGTATCGTAAGGCAGGATGAACTCGCCGAGAGACGCATCGAATCGGGCGCCCGCCGCGACCGGGCGGGCGCGAAAGCCGGGCGGTTCCGGATAGGCATAGGAATAGAAGGCAGCGCGGGGAAAGTTGTCGCTGCCGGGCCAGAACCCGGCGCTGCTCACCTCATGGGAATAGGCTTCCTGCGTGACCGCATCCGGCAGTCCGGGCACGCCGCCCGGATGGAGCGGAGCGGTACGCCCGGAGAAGCGGGTGACGGCGAGATCGAAGCTGCCCCAGAAGAAATGGACCGGGCTGGCCTTGCCGAGAAAGCCGCTGCGGAAGAGCTTGAAGATGCGGTCGACCTGGACCAGCGCGCGCCAAAAGCGGTGCGCGGCGGCGGCGTCATAGGCCGCGTGGCGGCGGTCCTCGGAGAAGCGGATGGGATCCGCCACCTCGTTCGGCATCTCCTTGATGGCGACGTTGACGCCGATATCCTTCAGCAAATCCGTAACCCGACCATAGAAGTCCGCGACGGTCTGCGGCACGAGTTCGATCGTGCGCTGATCGCCCAGGCTGGTGCGGGCGACGAGACGGTGGCCGATGAAATCGAACTCGATCTCCAGGATCTCATGGCCGATCGGGATCGGCGACGTGCCGAGCCCATGAGCGGTCACGTAGAGCGGAACCTGCCACCCATGGTTCATCCAAGGCGTTAGTTGCAGCCTGACCTTGCCGACAATCTGCGTCCAGAGCTGCAACGTCGCCGCGGTATCCCGCCAGTCCGGATAAGGCAAATCGGGCCAAGGCTTGGCGACGGCACTCATTGAGCGCCTCACGTCAGTATCATCGACAGCAGCGATCTCAGCTGCGCCGGGTTGAGCGGCTTCTGGAGGAGCCAATAGCCCTGGCGCTTGACGTTGGCCTTGACCGTGTCGCTCTGGTCGGCGGTGACGACGATGCCGGGCACGGCCTGGTCGATCTCGCGGCGAAGGCGGCTGATCACCTTGGGGCCGGTGACCCCGCCCCCGAGATGGTAGTCGGCGATGATCGCATCGGGCGGACGCGGCAGGCGGGCCAGGAGCTCGACGGCCTCGCGGCCTGAAGCGGCGGTCGCGACCTCGCAGCCCCAGCCGGCGAGCAGCGCCTGCATGCCGGCGAGCACGCTCGGCTGATCGTCGATCGCGACGAGCAGCGCCTGGGAGAGCCGATCGGAAACCTTGTCGATGCGCGGCCGCCAGCTCGCCGGTTCGATGCGCCGCCCGTAGGGCACGGTGACGCCGAACACGGAGCCGCGCCCGACCGCCGAGGTGGTGTGGACCGGGATGTTGAGCGTACGGGCGGCGCGCCGGACGATGGCGAGACCCAGGCCCATGCCCGAATCGCCGCCGCGGCCGGCGCCGGGGTTGAGCTGCTTGAACTCCTCGAAGATCTCGTCGAGCCGGTCGGCAGGAATGCCCGGACCGGTATCGCGGACCTCGATGAGCAGCCCGTCGCGCCGCCGCCGGCAACCGAGCAGCACTCCGCCCTTCTGCGTGTAGCGTACGGCGTTCGTCAGGAAGTTCTGGATGATCCGACGCAGCAGCCGGATGTCGGAGCGCACGATCGCGGTCGACGGCACCGAGCGGAAGGAGAGGCCGCGCTCGCGGGCCAGCACCATGTGCTCGTTGGTGAGGGGGCCGAGCAGCGACGAGATCGGGAAGTCGGTGATCTCGTGGGCGAGCGCGCCGGCGTCGAGCTTGGAGATGTCGAGCAACGCGCCCAGCAGATCCTCGACCGCCTTCAACGACACGTCGGCATTGTCGATGAGCGCGCGGTTCTGCCTCGTATGCTTGAGGTCGGCCAGCGCCGAGATGAAGAGCCGCGCCGAATGCAGCGGCTGCATCAGGTCGTGGCTGGCGGCGGCCAGGAAGCGGGTCTTGCCGAGATTCGCCTGCTCGGCATCGTGCTTGGCGATCTGGAGCGCGCGCTCGACCTCGCGGCGTTCGGCGATCTCCTGCTGCAGCTGCGCGTTGAGGCGGGTCAACGCGGCGGTGCGCTCGACGACGCGGCGCTCCAGCGTCTCGTTCGCCTCCTTGATGGCGGCGGTGATCCGGCGCTGCTCGGTGATGTCCTGCATGAGCGTGAAGAAGCCGAGCCGGTGCCCGTCTTCACCGACATGCGGCACCAGCATGACATGCGAGTGGCGCGGGCTGGGCGATCCGGTAGGGGTCAGCTCGACCTCGAACTCGACGGTCTCGCCGGCCAGGGTGCGCTGGATCAGGTTCTTGCGGGGCTCGTAGAGCTCGGGCCGCAGCACATCGCCCATCCGCTGGCCGAGGATCGCGTCCACCGGCCGGTCGAGCCATCGGCGGTAGGGCTCGTTGACGAACTGGTAGCGTTCGTCCCGGTCGAGATAGGCGATGAGTGCCGGCATCGCGTCGGTCACCAGCCGGATGCGGCGCTCGCCGTCGCGCAGCGCCTCCTCGGTCCGCCGCTCCGCGGTGACGTCGGTGAAGGTGAGGATCAGCCCGCCATCCGGCATCGGGTTGCGTTCGACCTCGATGATCCTGCCGTTGTGCCAGGAGTGCTCGAAGCGCAGCGGCAGGGGACCCTCCTCGGGAGCGAGGAAGGCGGCATGGCCGATCCGGCGGTCGCCCAGCGAGGCATTGAACCTGCGGAAATCCTCGAAAGTGGCGCCACGGCGCACGCAGCGCTGCGGCAGGTCGAGCAGCCGGACGAACTCGTTGTTCCAGGCGACCAGCGCGAGGCCGCGGTCGTACACGGCGACGCCCTGGAAGATGTTGTCGAGCGTGGCTTGAAGCAGGTTGGTCTGGCGGGCGAGCTCGGCCTCGCGCAGCCGCGTCTCGCGGCGCTTGAGATCGGTGATGTCGGTGTAGATCGAGACGATCCCGCCATCCTCGGTGCGCCGCTCGTTGACCTGCATCCAGCGGCCGTCGCTCAG
>DATGFU010000138.1:0-9238 GCA_035308865.1 Allostellaceae bacterium
CGACGAGCCGCTGGCCGCGCTCGACCGCAAATTGCGCGAGGAGACGAGGCTTGAGCTGACCGGCATCCAGGAACGGGTCGGCACGACCTTTCTCGTCGTCACCCACGACCAGGAGGAAGCCCTTGGCATGGCCTCGCGGATCGCGGTGATGAACCGGGGCCGCCTCGTGCAAACGGGGCCGCCCTCGGAGATCTACGAGCGGCCCAATTCGCGCTTTGTCGCCGATTTTGTCGGCGCGGTGAACCTGTTCGCGGGGGATCTGGTCCACTGGTGCGGCGCCCCGGCGCTGGCGATTGCCGGCGCCGGGCAGCCGATCCCGGTGGCAGGGTCGCCAACCGGCGCAATGGCGGGCCTCGCCACCGGCACCGGGCTCACGCTGGCGCTGCGCCCGGAAAAATTGCGGCTGTCGCGAGAGCGCCCGAGAGGCTTCGCGCTCGCCGCCACGGTCGCCACGATCGGCTATGAGGGCGGGCAGTCGACCGTCCATCTGACGACGCATTCCGGCCTCGCATTGCGCGCCCATCTGCCGAGCGGTGCGGCACAGGGCCTCGACCGCGGCGCCGCAATCTGGGCGAGTTGGATGCCCGAAGACGCCGTGGTGCTCCGGGAATGAAACGAGGGATAACCCACGCGCGTTATAGCTCCCTCTCCGCCCCCGGGGGTGGAGAGGGTTGGGGTGAGGTGGGGGATTCCAGAGTGGTGGCCGACACCCACCTCACCCTCCCGCACCTGCGGCCCGGGCCCCTCCCTCTCCCCCCTCAAGGGCGGAGAGGGGCTCCAAGTCCGGCAGCGGCAGCGTCACGGTGAAGACGGCGCCACGCCGGTCGGTACGATTGCCGGCAACGATCGTGCCGCCCATCGCCTCGACGAAGCCGCGGCAGATGGCGAGGCCGAGGCCGGTGCCGGCGCGCTGCCGGTCGGCCGCGCCGACGCGGTAGAACTTGTCGAAGATGCGCTCGAGCAGGGCCGGGTCGATCCCGTCGCCTTGGTCCAGGACCTCGAGCACGACCCGCCGGCCGTCCGACCGGGCGCGGACGCCGATCTCGCTGCCCTCCGGCGCGTATTTGCCGGCGTTGTCGAGAAGATTGAACAGCACCTGCTCGAACAGCACGGGGTCGAGCCGCAGCAGCGGCAGGTCGGGCGCGAGATCGATCGCGACGCGATGCCGATCGAGCACCTTTGCCGCGCGTTCGAGGGCGCTGCCGACGATGTCGGACAGCTCGACCAGATCGGTGTGCGGCGCGATGGCGCCGGCTTCCAGCCTGGTCATGTCGAGCAGGTTGGCGATGAACCGGTTGAGCCGTTCCGCCTCGTCCTGGATCGTGCCGACCAACTCGGCCTCGGCCTCCGGCGCAAGCGTGCCGCGATAGGATTTGAGGCTGGTCGCCGAGCCCAGGATCGAGGCCAGCGGCGTGCGCAGATCGTGCGAGATGGAGGTCAGCAGCGCCGAGCGCAGCCGCTCGGTCTCGGCATCGAGCCGAGCCTTTTCGACGTCCTGGGCGAGCTCGATCCGTTCGATGGCGAGCGCCGCCTGATCGCAGAGCGAGTCGAAGAGCCGACGCTGGTCCGGCGTCAGGATCGGGCCGGCCCGGTCGCTGTCGAGCCCGACCACACCGACCGGCCCCCGCGCGGTCTGGATCGGCAGGAACAGGCGCCTGGCGCCGGGCAGCGTGTCGGAGCCGCGGCCGGCGGCCCGTTTGTTCTCCCAGGCCCATCGCCCGGCGGCGAGATCGCCGTCGTCGAGCATATCCTCCGGCGGATAGCCGGCGCGCACCGTGAGGCCGTCCTCGTCCGGCAGCAGCAGCACGACCCGCACCTTCAGCATCATGGCGATCTGGTAGGCCGTCGCCCAGAGCAAGTCGTCGAGCACGGCCGAGCCGGCGAGCTTGCGGCTGAACTGGTAGAGATCCTCGGTCATCTTGGCGCGGCGCTGGGCGGCCAGCGCCTCGGCCCGGACGCGCGCCGCGAGATTGCTCGCGATCACCGCGACGATCGTGAAGAAGAAGAGGGCGACGACGTTCTCGGGGTCGGCGATCGTGAAGGTATAGATCGGCGGCAGAAAGAAGAAGTTGTAGGCAAGCGCGCTTATCAAGCAGGCGAAGAGCGACGGCAGCAGGCCGTAGGCGATCGCGCTCACCAGCACCGCCGTGAGGAAGACCAGCGCGATGTTGGAGACTGCGAGCACGTGCTGCAGCACGAGCCCCACCACCAGCGCCGCGGCGACCATGCCGAGGCTGCCGAGATACTCGCGCGGCTCGACGCGCCGGACCGTCGGCGCATCGTCGACAGAGACCCCGGCGGGAATGCGAGCGCGACCCGGCTCGCGCGGCTCGGCGATGACGTGCACGTTGATGTCGCCGGCGCTGCGGATGATCTGGTTGGTGACCGAGCGGCGGAACAGCTCGGTCCAGCCCGGCCGGCGCGTCTTGGCGATGATGATGTGGGTGACGTTGTTGGCGCGTGCGTATTCGACGATCCCGGCGGCCACGTCGTGGCCCGGCACGGTGACCGCCTCCCCGCCGAGCTGCTCGGCCAGCCGGAGGCATTCGGCGATGCGGTCGCGCTCGGCCTCGCCGAGCCGATGGGTCCGCGCGGTCTCGACATGGAGCGCCGTCCACGGCGCCTTGAACCGATCGGCCAGGCGCCGCGTGTAGCGGACGAGCGCCTGAGCGCCGGGATCCTCGTTGATGCAGACCACTACCCGCTCGCCTGCCTCCCAGGGGCCGGCGATGGCATGCGCCTGCATGTAGGTGACCATCTGCTCGTCGACCCGCTGCGCGGTGCGGCGCAGCGCCAGCTCCCTGAGGGCGGTCAGGTTGCCCGGCATGAAATAGTGCCGGACCGCCCGCTCGGCCTGCTCGGGCACATAGACCTTGCCCTCCTTGAGCCGCTGGATCAGGTCCTCGGGCGTGAGGTCGACCAGCTCGATCTCGTCGGCGCGGTCGATGACGGAGTCGGGGATGGTCTCCCGCACCCGGATGCGGGTGATCCGGGCGACGACGTCGTTCAGGCTCTCGACATGCTGGATGTTGAGCGTGCTGTAGACGTCGATTCCGGCCTCGAGCAGCTCCTCGACATCGAGATGGCGCTTGGGATGACGGCTGCCCGGTGCGTTGGTGTGGGCAAGCTCGTCGACAAGGACGAGGCGCGGCCGCCGGGCCAGGATCGCGTCGAGATCCATCTCCTCGAGCCGATGCCCGCGATGCTCGACCACCCGCCGCGGCACGGCTTCGAGACCGGCCAGCTGCGCTTCCGTCTCGCGGCGACCATGAGTCTCGACCACGCCGACGACGACATCGACGCCCTCGCGCCGCCGCCGCTGGGCGCTGCTCAGCATCTCGTATGTCTTGCCGACGCCGGGCGCAGCGCCGAGGAACAGCTTCAACCGCCCACGCCGCTCACGCACCGCCTGTTCGAGAAGTGCATCCGGCGACGGCCGAGCTTCGCGTGCGACAGGATCGGCGATCATGGGCAGGCAGCGGTCAACCAAGCACGCGCATAGGCGTCATGGCCGGGCTTGACCCGGCCATCCACGTCGGGCCGCTGCTTCTCCGCCGGAAACATGTGCCCATGCGGCACCACGTGGATGGCCGGGTCAAGCCCGGCCATGACGAAATGGCTGCGGATCACCCAGCCTTGAGCGCGTCCAGCGCCAGGTTCAGCCTCAGCACGTTGACATGCGGCTCGCCGATCAGGCCGAAGACGCGGCCTTCGACATGGGCGTCGACGAGCTGCCGTACCTGGTCCTCCGAAAGCCCGCGGGCCTTGGCGACGCGCGGCACCTGGAAATAGGCGCCGGCCGGGGTGATGTCGGGATCGAGCCCGCTGGCCGAGGTGGTGACGAGGTCGACCGGCACCTTCGCGTTGGGATTCTCGGCCTGCAGCTTCGCCGTGTCGTCCTTCACCCGGTCGATCAGCGACTTCGCGGTCGGACCGGCATTCGAGCCGACCGAGTTGTCGGCGGCATAGGGCACCGGCACCGTCTTGGTCGCGTCGTTCGGATCGGTCTCGGTGGTCGCCGAGGGCCGGCCGTGGAAATACTTGGGATCGGCGAAGTTCTGGCCGATCAGCGCCGAGCCGATCACCTTGCCGTCCTTCTCGACCAGGCTGCCATTGGCCTGGTGCGGGAAGGCGAGCTGGGCAAGGCCGGTCATGCCGAGCGGGTAGACGAGGCCGGTGAGGATCGTCATGACGACGATCATCACGATGGCGGGGCGGATTTCCTTGAGCATGGTCGATGTCCTCAGGCGAGCCCGACGGCGGAGACGATCATGTCGATCAGCTTGATGCCGACGAACGGCACGATGATGCCGCCGAGCCCGTAGATCACGAGATTGCGCCGCAGGATGCTGGCGGCACCCACCGGCCGGTACGTCACGCCCTTGAGCGCCAGCGGGATGAGGGCGATGATGATAAGCGCGTTGAAGATGATCGCCGACAGGATGGCGCTCTGCGGCGTGCGGAGCGCCATGATGTTGAGCGCGCCGAGCTGCGGATAGAAGGTCAGGAAGATCGCCGGGATGATAGCGAAGTACTTGGCCACGTCGTTGGCGATGGAGAACGTCGTCAAGGCGCCGCGGGTCATCAGCAGCTGCTTGCCGATCTCGACGATCTCGATGAGCTTGGTCGGATCGCTGTCGAGATCGACCATGTTGCCGGCCTCGCGGGCGGCCATGGTGCCGGTGTTCATGGCGACGCCGACATCGGCCTGCGCGAGGGCCGGCGCGTCGTTGGTGCCGTCGCCGCACATCGCCACGAGCTTGCCCTTGGCCTGCTCGTCGCGGATGAGCTTGAGCTTGGCCTCGGGCGTCGCCTGGGCGAGGAAGTCGTCAACGCCCGATTCGGCCGCGATGGCGGCGGCGGTCAGCGGGTTGTCGCCGGTGATCATCACGGTGCGGATGCCCATCTTGCGCAGCGCCGCGAAGCGCTCGCGGATGCCGCCCTTGACGATATCCTTCAGGTGGATGACGCCGAGCAACCGACCGTCCTTCGAGACGGCGAGCGGCGTGCCGCCCGACTTGGCGATGTCGTCGGAGATGGCGGTCAGCTCCTTCGCGGCCGCATCCGTGGTCGCCCGCGCGGCCGTCAGCGTGTCGCCGCCGCCGCGGCTCGCCGCGACCATCTCCGGCGAGCGGACATGGATCAGCACGGCGTCCACCGCGCCCTTGCGGATTGACACGCCCTCGCCGTCGATGCCGCTGATCCGCGTCTGGGCGGAGAACGGGATGAAGCGCGCGTTGAGCTGCCCCATATCGCGGCCACGGATGCCGTATTTCTCCTTGGCGAGCACGACGATCGAGCGGCCTTCCGGCGTCTCGTCCGAAAGCGAGGCGAGCTGGGCCGCGTCGGCGAGCTCGCGCTCGTCGACGCCGGCGAGCGGCAGGAAGGCGGCGGCCTGGCGGTTGCCGAGCGTGATCGTGCCGGTCTTGTCGAGCAACAGCGTGTCCACGTCGCCCGCCGCCTCGACGGCGCGGCCGGACATGGCGAGCACGTTGAACCGCACGAGCCGGTCCATGCCGGCGATGCCGATCGCCGAGAGCAGCGCGCCGATCGTCGTCGGGATCAGCGTCACGAACAGCGCCACCAGCATCAGCACGGTGAGTTGGCCGCCGGCATAGGAAGCGAAGCTCGGGATCGTCGCCACCGCGAAGACGAAGATGATCGTCATGCCGGCCAGCAGGATGTTGAGCGCGATCTCGTTGGGCGTCTTCTGCCGTGAAGCGCCTTCCACGAGCGCGATCATGCGGTCGAGGAAGGTCGAGCCGGGTGCGGCGGTGATCCGGACCTTGATCCAGTCGGAGATCACCTCCGTGCCGCCGGTCACCGCCGAACGGTCGCCGCCGCTCTCGCGGATCACCGGGGCGGATTCGCCGGTGATCGCCGCTTCGTTGACCGAGGCCACGCCTTCGACGACATCGCCGTCGCTGGGGATGAGGTCGCCGGCCGAGACCAGCACGACATCGCCGGGCTTGAGCGAGGTGCCCGACACCTCACGCCAAGTCTCGCCGTTGCCTTCCAGCAGCTTCGCCATCGTCTCGGTCTTGGTCTTGCGCAGGCTCGCCGCCTGCGCCTTGCCGCGGCCTTCGGCGACGGCTTCGGCGAAGTTGGCGAAGACCACGGTGAACCAGAGCCAGAGATTGATCTGGAACGAAAAGCCGTAGTTGCCGGCGCCGGTGACCAGATCCCGGATGAACAGGATCGTGGTCAGCACGGTCACCATCTCGACCACGAACATCACGGGGTTGCGGATCATGTGCCGGGGGTCGAGCTTGCGGATCGCGTCGCCGATCGCCGGCACGAGGATGGCCGGATCCGTCATGGTCGAGACGGGCATCCGCTTGCGGGTATGGGAAAGTTCCATGATTCCTTGCCTCTTTCGGGCTCAGAAGAGCGTGCCTGACTGCATCGCGAGATGTTCCGCGATGGGGCCGAGCGACACGGCGGGGAAGTAGGTGAGCCCGCCGACGATGATGATCACGCCGACCACCAAGCCGACGAAGAGCGGGCCCGTTGTCGGGAAGGTGCCGGCCGAGGCGGGCACGATCTTCTTCGCGGCGAGCGAGCCCGCGACCGCCAGCATCGGCACGATCATCAGGAACCGGCCGATGAACATCGCGAGGCCGAGCGTCACGTTGTAGAACAGCGTGTTGGCGCTGATCCCCGCGAAGGCGCTGCCGTTATTGCCGGTCGCCGACACGTAGGCATAGAGGATCTCGCTGAACCCGTGCGGGCCGGAGTTCGCGGGGCCGGCAAGGCCGGCCGGCACGACCGTCGCGATCGCCGGGAAGCCCAGCATCGAAAGCGGCAGGATCAGGATGGCCAGCATTGCCATCTTGACGTCCTTCGCCTCGATCTTCTTGCCGAGATACTCCGGCGTGCGACCGACCATCAGCCCGGCGATGAACACCGCGACAATGGCGAAGAGCAGCATGCCGTAGAGCCCGGACCCGACGCCGCCGAAGATGATCTCGCCCAGCATGATGTTGACCATCGGCACGGCGCCGGCGAGCGGCATCAGGCTGTCATGCATCGTATTGACGGCGCCGCACGACGCGTCGGTCGTCACAGTGGTGAAGAGGGCCGAGTTGGCGATGCCGAAGCGGACCTCCTTGCCCTCCATGTTGCCGCCGGCCTGCAGGGCGCTCGGCGCCTGGTCGATGCCGAGGGCGGCGAATTGCGGATTGCCGGGCGCCTCGACCGAGTAGACGATGGCGACGCCGGCAAGGCACAGCACGCCCATCACGGCGAAGATCGCCCAGCCCTGGCGCTGGTCGCCGACCATGCGGCCGAACAGGTTGGTCAGCGCCGCCCCGAGCGAGAAGATCAGGATCATCTGCACGAGATCGGTGACCGCGTTCGGGTTCTCGAACGGATGCGCCGAGTTGGTGTTGAAGAAGCCGCCGCCATTCGTGCCGAGCATCTTGATGACCTCCTGCGAGGCCACGGGGCCCTGGGCGATCACCTGCTTGGCGCCTTCGAGCGTCGTCGCCTCGGTATAGGCGCCGAGATTCTGCGGCATGCCCTGCCACACGAAGAAGAGCCCGACGACGATCGAGATTGGCAGCAGCACGTAGAGCGTGCAGCGGGTGAGATCGACCCAGAAATTGCCGATGCCCTTGGCCGAGCGCCGTGCGAAGCCGCGCACAAGCGCCACGGCGAGCGCAATGCCGGTGGCCGCGGAGACGAAGTTGTGCACCGTCAGCCCGGCCATCTGGGTGAGGTAGCTCATCGTCGTTTCCGGCGTGTACGACTGCCAGTTCGTGTTGGTGATGAAGCTCACCGAGGTGTTGAAGGCGAGGCTCTCCTCTACCCCCGGCTGGCCGGCAGGGTTGAACGGCAGCACCGCCTGCAGCCGCTGCAGCGCGTAGAGCGTGACGAACCCCGCCATGGTGAAGAGCAGCATGGCGACCGCGTAGGTCACCCAGTGCTGGTCCTGCGTCTCATCGACGCCGCAGACGGCGTAGATGCCGCGCTCGAGCGGGCGCAGCACCGGCGAGAGAAAGGTCCGCTCGCCGTTGAAGACGCGCGTCATGTAGCCGCCGAGCGGCTTGGTGATGAGGATGATGATCGCGGCGTAGAGCGCGATCTGGATCCACCCGTTGACGGTCATGGGAAGGCGCTCCTCAGAACCGCTCGGGGCGGATCAGCGCGTAGACGAGATAGGCGGTGAGCCCGAAGGTCACGGCGGCGGCCAGCACGTAGTCGAAGATCATGGGAAGTCCTCAGAGCCGGTCGCAGGCATAGGTGTAGAGGATGGCGATCGCCAGGAAGGCGAAGCCAAGCGCGATCAAGGCCGCGTCGAGCATGAACGATCTCCCGGTCGTGAGGGACCCTGCCCTCTCGAATTCGAAGCCATCGTGGCTAAAGCACGCAGAACACCGCAGCCGCAGCCTCTTCGGCATCGGCCGGGTCCTCCGCTGCCGAAAATGATGAAGACGGCATATAGATTCGAGGGAGCCCGGAAGGGCTCTCCATATAAGGCCCGTATAGGCATGCTGGCTTCCCTTCGGCGCTGCGGCGTGCGGGATGCGTCATTCGGCGTGACATTGCGCCCGGGCGGGACTGCCGGTTTTGACTTGGATCATCCTCGGCGCGCCAAGCCTGCCCGCCCCGCCGCCGGGTCGCCCGGAAGGTGAGGCCGGCCTGCATGGCAAGGGGCTCCGCGACGGGGCCGATCGCGAGCGCCGGAAGGAATGTCAGGCCGCCCACGGCCATCGATCGGGAGCGTTCCGGCCGAGGGCGGCACGCCGGCCTTCATACGGTCCCCTGGAGACCCCGGCTCCTGCCGCATTGGCCTCAGACGGGAATCCGGCGAGTCGCGGCCGGCGCCATGCCGGCGAGGACGCGGCCGAGCTCCGCCTGATCCTTCGCCGCGCGCAGGCGGCACGCAGTGGTCCCGTCCCTCAGCGACTTCGCGAGCGCCGCGAGCATATGCAGGTATTCGCAGCCGGCAGCTTGCGGCGCCAGGAGCAGGAAGACGAGATCGACGGGCGGGTCGTCGCCGCCGAACTCGATCGGCCGATCGAGCCGCGCGAGCAGGAGGAACACGCGCTCGACGGATGCGAGCCGCGCGTGCGGCATCGCGATCCCCCGCCCGAGGCTCGTCGAGCCCAGCCGTTCGCGTGCGGCGAGGGCCTCGCGTATGCAACCCGCATCGAGCCCGAGGAGCGACGCCGCCCGCGCTGAAAGCTGGTCGAGGACCTGTTCCTTGTCGGCGGCCTGTAAGCTTGCGATGACG
>DATGFU010000139.1:0-18048 GCA_035308865.1 Allostellaceae bacterium
CCCGCCGCATGCTGATCGCGGCCAACTGGAAGATGCACGGGCTGCGGGAGCCGGGCGTGGCGCTGGCCGGCGAGGTCGCTGCCGGGGTAGCCGGCGCGGTTGCCGCCGGCGTCGAGGTCGTGATCTGCCCGCCGGCGACCCTGCTCCTGCCGATCGGCGCGCGGCTGGCCGGCAGCGGGCTCGGTCTGGGCGCCCAGGACTGCCATGAAAAGGGGGCCGGCGCCTTCACCGGCGACATCGCGGCGCCGATGCTGAAGGACGCCGGGTGCAGCCATGTCATCGTCGGGCATTCCGAGCGCCGCTCCTTCCATCACGAGTCGAGTGCGGCCGTGCGCGCGAAGGCGGAGGCGGCGCTCGCCGAAGGCCTCGTGGCGCTCGTCTGCGTCGGCGAGACGGCGGACGAACGCGATGCCGGGCGTGCGCTCGACGTCGTGAGCACGCAGGTCGACCAATCGCTGCCGGACAGCTGCGCCCCCGAGAGCGTCGTCATCGCCTACGAGCCGGTCTGGGCGATCGGCACCGGCCGCGTCGCGGGGGTCGCGGATATCGACCAGATGCATCGGCACATCAGGAACCTGCTGATCGAGCGGTTCGCGCGCGGCGGCGAGGTCCGCATCCTTTACGGCGGCTCGGTCAAGCCGGCCAACGCTGCCGCAGTGCTCGCCGTTCCCGATGTCGACGGCGCCCTGGTCGGCGGGGCCAGCCTCGACGCTGCCGATTTCACCGCGATCGTCGAGGCCGCACCGCGGCGCTAACGCGATTTACGGCGCGAGCGCACCCCACTCGGCCAGCACGTCTGCGAGGCCCGCTTCCCAGGACGGCGGGGCAATTCCGTAGCTGCGCCCGATCTTGCGGCAGTCGAGCCGCGAATTGGCGGGCCGGCGGGCCGGCGTCGGCCAGTCAACGGTGGCGATGGGCTCGACAGGGGTGGTGAGACCGGAGAGCCGCACGATCGCCTCCGCGAAGCCGTGCCAGCTTGTCGTCGGAGCGCCGGCATAGTGGAACGTGCCCCATACCGCCTTGTCGGCGGCGACCGCCTCGGCCATGCGGATGAGGGTCGCGGCGATGTCGCGCGCCGGGGTCGGCCCGCCGAACTGGTCGGCGACCACCCGCAGCTTGGGATTGGCCTGGGCCACCCGATGGATGGTCCGCACGAAATTGGCGCCGTGTGCGCCGAAGACCCAGGCGGTGCGGAGGATCACGTGCCGTGGCAGCACCTCGCGCAGGACCCGCTCGCCTTCCTCCTTGCTGGCCCCGTAGCTGCCCAGCGGCGCCACCGGATCGGTCTCGACCCAGGGCGTGGCCTTCGACCCGTCGAAGACATAGTCGGTCGACACGTGCAGCATCGCGGCGCCCTGGTCAGCGGCAGCGCGGGCGAGGTTCGCAGTGCCGTCGCGATTGACCGCGAGCGCCTGCGCCGGCTCCTGCTCGGCGCGGTCGACGGCCGTGTAGGCCGCTACGTTGATAACGATCTCCGGACCGATCGCGGCGAAAACGCGGTCGACGGCCGCAGCGTCCGTGATGTCGCATTCGGTGCGATCGCAGACATGCGGCTCCAGCGCCGAGGGCCACGCCGCCCGCGCCAGCTCATGCCCAACCTGGCCGTTCCGGCCCAGCACCAGGACCCGCATGTCAGCTATAGGAACGAAGGCAAGGAGAGGGACTCGTCATGGGGGGCGAAGCTACGCCGAACACTCCCTTGGTGACCATAAAAGCCTTCGGGCCCACCACGGGGACGGAACTCCGATGCCTATGCCGATCGGCCCGCCGATGCTAATGTCATCGCCATGGAGAGGAGATCCCGCTTCCCTATACAGCGCTTCACCAGCCACGATGCGATGAAGCTCGCGGAGTATCGATATTGGCGGCAGCGGCCGGGGCATGAACGGCTGGCAGCGGCAACAGAGATCACGGAGCAGGCACACGCTCTGAAAGACCGACTGGGCGATGCACCGAGACTTCAAAGAGCTATTGTCCACCTTAAACGGTGAAGGGGTACGGTACCTGATTGTCGGCGGCTATGCAGTGTCGCTCCACGCACAGCCACGCGCCACCAAAGATCTCGATATCTTCATCAAGCCGGATCCGGCCAACGCAGACGCGTTGTTCCGGGCGCTGGCACGGTTCGGTGCTCCGCTTGAGGGGCTGACGCCTGTCGACTTTGCGGTGCCGGGCTCGTTCTTCCGTATGGGACGGCCGCCGGTCATGGTGGATATTTTGCCGGAGATTGACGGGGTTGATTTCGATTCGGCCTGGTCTCGGCGGGTCATGGAGACGATCGACGTCAAGACCGGTTTACAAGCAGCGTTCATTGCCGCCGACGATTTGATCGCCGCCAAACTCGCGACAGGCCGGCTGCAGGATCTTGCCGACGTCGAGGCACTTCGGAGCGCGGCGGGCGAAGACTAGCCGGATTGGCGATGACGCGGATCGTCGCCGAACGCGATGCTCGACATGCAAGCCGCGGTCGATCTAGGGTCGCGCCGTTACAGTTTCGGGAAGGCAATTCATGTACCGGCTCAGATTCCTCCTGCCGATCCTGGCGCTCTTGGCGGTGCCGGCATTTGCCGACGAGGGGGCGAAGTCGGCCGACAAGCCCGACAAGTCCGAGAAATCGGACAAGGCGGACAAGGAATCGGCAGTTCTCAACCTATTGCCGCCGGATTCCGTGACACAGCACACGATGCAGGCCGGCGGCCAGCGCCTCGCCTACACGGCGACGGCCGGCACGCTGCCGCTCCGCGACGACAAGGGCGAGAAGTCGGCGCTGGTCTTCTACGTCGCCTACACGCTGCAGGGAGCCAACGCAGCGACGCGGCCGGTGAGCTTCTTCTTCAACGGCGGACCCGGCGCCGGCTCGGCCTTCCTCCATCTCGGCGCCGCCGGGCCGATCGCGCTCGAGTTCCCGCCGGGCAACGAGGCCGACGGCTCGGGCGCCAAGCTCAAGGAGAATACCGACACCTGGCTGCCCTTCACCGACATGGTCTTCATCGATGCGGTCGGCACCGGCTTCAGCCGGCCGGCTAAGGTCGAGGATGCGCCGAAGGAATTCTGGGGGGTGAAGCAGGACGCCCAGGCCTTCGCCAAGGTCGTGGCACTCTGGCTCGACAAGAACGGCCGTTCCGCCTCGCCGAAGTATCTGGTGGGCGAGAGCTACGGCGGCATCCGGTCGATCAAGGTCGCTCGCGAGCTGCAGAACGAGCAGAGCGTCATCCTCGACGGGATCGTGATGATCTCGCCGGCAATCGAGATGGACTCGATCGACGGCGGAGAATCGGCACCGCTGTCGGACGCGCTGCGGATTCCCAGCTTCGTCGCCGCGTCGCTCGAGCGGAACCACAAATTCGCCGTGCAGTCGGTCGAGGACGCCTATCATTTCGCGATCGGCGAGTATCTCACCACGGTGGTCGGCGAGCCGCCGCAGGGCGACGCCGCCAAGAGCTTCTATGGCAAGATCGCCGCGATGACCGAGGTTCCGGAGGACGTCGTCGCGCGGCAGCGCGGGCGGCTCGATCCGAGCTCGCACGAGGTGCGCACGATCAACGGCAGGCTGTTCAGCCTCTACGAAGCCTCGCTGAGCATCGCCGATCCTTTCCCCGAAGGCGGCGAGGGTATCGAGACCGACCCGGTCCTGTTCGGCTACGGCCGCGCCTACGGCAACGCCATGGCGGGCTACGCGGCCGATGCGCTGGGCTTCAAGACGGAGCTCACCTACAAGCTCCTGGCGATGGACGTGAACGAGAAGTGGGACCTGCACAGCGACGGAAAGGGGCCGGTCACCGGCTTCGACGACCTGCGCCGCCTGCTGGCCCTCGACCCGGCGCTCAAGGTGTTCGTCGCGGGCGGGTATTTCGACCTCGTCGTGCCGTTCGAAAGCAACCGCTGGCTGGTCGACCACCTGCCGGTCGGCCGCGACCGCGTCACGTTCAAGGCCTATCCCGGCGGCCACATGCTGTACACGCGACTGCCGTCGCGGGCCGCGCTCAAATCCGACGTGTCGGCGCTCTATCCGGGCGCCGCCGCGAAGTAGCCCGGGGCCCATACGCCCGTGCCGCCGCCGCGGGTCTATCCGCAGGACGTTTCGTGGTCCGATCCGTTCGACGTGATGCCGCTCTGGCACGTGCTGGATCGCAGCGTCGTGCGGTTCGGCACGCGGCCGTGCCTGGACTTTCTCGGCAAGCGCTACAGCTATGCCGATGTCGGCCGGCTGGTCGACCGGGCCGCGGCGGGGCTGCAGGCGATGGGCGTGCGGAAGGGCGACCGGCTGGGCCTCTTCCTGCCGAACTGCCCCTACACCGTCATCATGATGTTCGCCGCGCTGAAGGCCGGCGCGATCGTCGTGAACTACAACCCGCTCTACGTCGATCCGGAGATCAAGCACCAGATCGACGATTCCGGCACCAAGTACATGGTGACGCTCGACCTCGTCGCCACCTATCCCAAGGTCGCCGCGATGCTCGGCCGGACCAGCCTCGAGAAGATCGTCGTCTGCCCGATGCGCTCGATCCTGCCGTTTCCGTTGAGCCTCGCCTATCCCTTCGCGCGGCGGCGCGAGACCGCGCGGTGGACCGAGGACAAGAACCACGTCGCGTTCCGCCGCCTGCTGTCGCACGGTGCCAAGCCGCTCTTCATCGAATGCGAGCCGCAGCGCGATGTGGCTCTCTTGCAATATACCGGCGGCACCACCGGCGTGCCCAAGGGCGCCATGCTCAGTCACGCCAACATCGTGGTGAACTGCCAGCAGTGCCGGCGTTGGGACCCGAAGCGGCGGCCCGGGCAGGAGCGGGTTCTGGCCGTGCTGCCCTTCTTCCATGTGTTCGGTATGACGGTGATCGAGATGCTGTCGCTGTTCGACGGCGACGAGATCATCCTTGTGCCGCGCTTCGAGCTGGAGCAGCTCCTGGACATCATCCAGCGCAAGCGGCCGACCAGCTTCCCGGGCGTCCCGACGCTCTATTCGGCGATCAGCAATTTCAAGGATATCGGCAAGTACGATCTGTCCTCGATCCGCACCTGCATCTCCGGCGGCGCGCCGCTGCCGGTCGAGGTCAAGAGCGCGTTCGAGCGGCTGACAGGCTGCGCGCTGGTCGAAGGCTACGGGCTCACCGAGGCCTCGCCGGTCGTCACCAACAACCCCCTCTACGGCGTGAACAAGCCGGGCTCGATCGGCCTGGCGATGCCCGGCACCACCGTCGAGATCGTTGCGCTGGACGATCCGCGGAAGGTATTGCCGCAAGGAGAGCGTGGCGAGGTTCTCGTTACCGGTCCGCAGGTGATGCTGGGCTACTGGAACCGCCCGGACGATACCGCCAAGGTGATGGTGGACGGCAAGCTCAGGACCGGCGACGTCGGCTATATCGACGAGGATGGCTACGTGTTCCTGGTCGACCGGATCAAGGACATCATCATCGCCGGCGGCTTCAAGATCTATCCGCGCAACGTCGAGGAGGCGATCTACCAGCATCCCGACGTGGCGGAGTGCATCGTCGCAGGCGTGCCGGATTCCTACCGGGGCCAGACCGTCAAGGCCTTCGTGGTGCTGCGCGAGGAGAGCGCGGTGACCGAGGCGGAGCTGCTGGCCTTCCTCGAAGACCGGCTGTCGAAGATCGAGATGCCACGGCAGATCGAGTTCCGCGCAAGCCTGCCCAAGACGCCGATCGGCAAGCTCTCGAAGAAGATGCT
Source organism: Allostellaceae bacterium (assembly GCA_035308865.1). Taxonomy (GTDB): domain Bacteria; phylum Pseudomonadota; class Alphaproteobacteria; order ATCC43930; family CGMCC-115725; genus DATGFU01. The sequence goes on from DATGFU010000139.1 coordinate 5,683, forward strand.
GCTGGAAGAGGAGGCGGCGAAACGTCCCGCCTGATCGCCATCTATCGCGTCCGCGGCGAGGCGGCGACGATCGCCGCGCGGGCCGAGGCGATCGCAGTCGAGCAGAGCGTCGAGATGCCGGTCGGCGCGATCGACGATGCGCGCGTGCTCGCCGAGGTGGTCGGGCTGGTGGCGGGCATTCGCGAGACGTCGCCGGGCGTCTTCAGCGTGCGGATCGCGCTCGCCGTCGAGACGACCGGCGGCGAGATCGGCCAGCTCGTGAACATGCTGTTCGGCAACAGCTCGATCCACGACGATCTCAACCTCGAGGATGTCGAGCTGCCGGACGAGCTGCTCTCGGCGTTCCCCGGTCCCGGCCATGGTTTGGCCGGATTGCGGCAAGACGTCGGTGCCTCCGGCCGCGCGCTGACCGGATCGGCCCTCAAGCCGCAGGGTCTGCCGGCCCGTTCGCTGGGCGAGCTGGCGGAGCGCCTGGCGCGGGGCGGACTCGATGCGATCAAGGATGATCACGGTCTCGCGGACCAGCGCGCAGCACCTTTCGCCGATCGCGTCGCCGCCTGCGCCGAGGCGGTCGCGCGGGCCAATGCGGCGACCGGCGGTGGCACGCTCTACTGGCCGAGCCTGTCGGGGGATCTCGACCGGCTGCGCCGCCAGGTCGAGACGGCGCAGGCGGCGGGCATCATCGCCGTGCTGGTGGCGCCGATGATCCTGGGGCTGCCGACCGTCGCGGCGCTCGTCCGGGACTATCCGCGGATGCGCTTCATGGCCCATCCCGCGATGGCCGGAGCGGCCCGGATCGCGCCGCCGCTGCTGCTCGGCAAGCTCTTCCGGCTGATCGGCGCCGACGCGACGGTGTTTCCCAATCACGGCGGGCGGTTCGGCTATTCGCGGGAAACCTGCCTCGCTCTCGCCGCGGCCGCGCTCGGGCCCTGGGGCGGGCTCAAGCCCTGCGTGCCGGTTGCCGCGGGGGGCATGACGCTCGACCGCGTGCCGGAGATGCTGGAATTCTATGGAAGCGATGTCATGCTGCTGATCGGCGGCGGGCTGCTGGCCGCACGCGAGCGCCTGACCGCCGAGACTGCACGCTTCGTGGAGGCCGTGTCACGCCATGCCTGAAGGTGAGGGACCGAAGAGCGGCGCCGTCCGCGGCTTCGCACCCGATTATCGCTGGGACGCGACCGACCTGCTCGCCTACAAGGAGGAGGGCACGGCGCCTTTCCGCGCGGTCACGCGGCAGGTGCTGTTCCACGATGAGCGGCTCGGCTGCGAACTCCGCTATTTCGAGGTCGCCCCCGGCGGCTGGTCGACCCTCGAGCGCCACGAGCACATGCACGCCGTCATGGTGTTGCGCGGGCGCGGACGCTGCCTTGTCGGCACCGAGGTGCGCGAGGTCGCGGAGCATGACCTCGTGACCGTTCCGCCCTGGACCTGGCACCAGTTCCGCGCCGCCGCGGACGCGCCGCTCGGCTTCCTCTGCATGGTCAACCGGCAGCGGGACAAGCCGCTTCTGCCAAGCGAGGCCGAGCTCGAAGCGATGAAGAGGCTGCCCGCGGTGGCGGCGTTCCTAAGGGACTAGATGACCTTGTCAGCCGGAAGCGGTTCCGCCGTGCCCGCGTCCTCGAGGAATTGGGGCGGCGCCTCGGGCGGCGCATCGCTCGTGCTGTATTTGGCAAACTCAGCTTCATCGACAGGCGAGGGCACCTGGTAGTTCTCGCCGCTGGCCGTGCGGCGAGACATGACGATGCGCTCGTGCTTCCCCTTGCGGGTGACGTCGCGCAGCATTCGCAGGATGGCGAGGAGCTCCTTCTTGTCCTTGGTCGCGACGGCGTGCTGGAGCGCCTCGTTGATCCGCCCCTGGCCCGAGGTGTAGCCGGGCGGTCCCGGAACGTGGAGGAAGACCGGGATGTCGGCAGCCACCGCCGCGGCCACCGATTCCGCCAGCCCTTCGGCCTTCAGGGAGGCGCGGTTGAGAAGGGTGAAGATCACCCCCAGGCGCCGCTTTTCATCAGGCTCGCCGTCTTCCCAGTGCAATCTCACCAGCACGCCGGATGTGTCGGGCCGCAGCGGCTCGCGGATCCATTTCAGCTGCCGCCAGCCGCAATAGAATTCGCGGCAGGTGCGCGGCCGCGTCGAATAGATGGCGCAGCTGTTGTCGCGCTGGGCGTGCCGGCAGCGGTAGCCCTGGAGCTTTTGCAGCTCCCGATCGTTGATCGTGAGCGCAACGCAGCAGACGTTGCACGATCCGCAGCTCCGGCCGTCGACGAGGCGGGGCGTCTCGAGGGGTTCGCTGTCGTCCATTGAGCACGGCCTCTTGCGCAGCCGACGACGAAGGTGCGTGAAGCGCAAGAGTCCTAGCAGATCGGGCAAGGCCCGGCCAGCCGCCGCAGCTGCTACTCCATGAATTTCGGCCGGCCTTCGAACCCGCCCGCAGCCCGCAGCGCATCGGCCTCCATCAGCTTGCCGTCCATCATGACGATGCGCGTATGCCGGAGATCGCCGATGGTCGTCGACGGATCGCCGTCCACGAGAACGAGGTCGGCCGCCTTGCCGACAGCGATCGACCCGGTGCGGCTGTCGGCGCCGACCAGCCTTGCCGGCGCGATCGTGGCGGCGGCGAGCGCCTCGGCATTCGTGAACCCTGCGGCGACATAGAGCTCGAGCTCCCGCACCAGCTCGATGCCGGTGCCGTCGGTGCCGGCGACGATGTTGACGCCGGCCTTGTGGAGCCTTCCCACCAGCTCGCTCAGCTTGGCGAAGCTCGCGCGGTAGTCGGCACGGGTGAGGCCGGCCGGGACCGCGAATCCGCCCTGGCGGAAGCCGCGCTCGGTGAACGGCGGCATGGTGCCGACATAAGGAGCGTAGGCGGGTGAAAGATCACCATTCTCCGGCACATAGAGTCCCTCGGCGACGACCAAAGTCGGGTCCGCGCTGATCTTGCGCGCCGCCATCATCGCGATGAGGGACTTCATCGGCTCGGCGTCGAGATCGACGTCTTTGGCGTAGCGCCCTGGCCCCTCGAACCGCGCCATGCCGTTGGACTTGTTCACCACGTCGTCCGGCATCGCCTGCATCATCACGAAATAGATGTGCGTGATCTCGTCGTACCCGTCCTCGATCGCCTCCTTGGTGCGCATGCCGGCCGGCAGGTGGCCGTGGACATGGAGCCCGAGCCGGTGCGCCTCGGCGGCGGTGGCCTTGACCCAGGCCGGGTCGAAGCTGCCGTAGATTTTAATGCCCGTGAATCCGTCCTGCTTGGCCTTGCGCACGGCGGCAAGCGCCTCGTCCTGCGATGTGACGGTTGTGCCCGACTGTGCCGAATTCGGCCCCTTGCCGTCGATCAGCATCGAGGGATAGACGCGCGGCGAGAGCAGCTCGCCCTTGGCGCGGCGCGCCGCCCGGGCCAGCGTCAGCTCGTTGACGTTGCCGGGATCGCGCACCGAGGTGATGCCCAGCGACAGCAGCATGGGACCGGCGGCATCGCCGGGGAAATGCTGGTGCGCGTCCCACAGGCCCGGCACCAGGGTCTTGCCGGCGCCGTCGAGGATTTCGGCGCCCTTGGGGACTTCCGTCGAAGCCGCGGGACCGGCCGCGACGATCACGCCCTTGTCGACGACGACCGTCTGGCCCTCGGCGAAATGATCGCCGCCGAGGAAGGCGCGGACATTGGTAAAGGCGACAGGCCCTTTGGGTGTCTTCAGCAATTGCTTGACCAACTGCGGCGAGCGCTTGGCCAAGGCGGCGTCCTGCGCATCCTGGAGCGCCTTCATCGCCGTTTCGTAGCCGGCGGGAATCCAGGAGACGGCGGTGACGAGGGCGAAGAAATGGTCGTGGTCATCGGCCCAGAACGCGACCGGCGTGTTGAAGAGCCCGGTCACGGACCAGGCCGTGACGATACGCTTGGCGGCCCCGTCGCCGATCGTCTGGGTCACCAGCTTCTCGGCCCGCGCCTTGCCGCCGGGCAGCATGGAAAGCGCATGGTCCGGGGCGGCGAGGAGCCGGTCGGCGAACACGGCGGTCAGGGCGATCGGGCCGCCGAATGCCACATACATGGCCGGCGCCGCGTAGGCGGCCGAGCCGCCGTCGACCGGGCTCTTCCAGGTTGCCGTGCCCTTCTCGATCACGAAGGTCTCGGCGGCGTCGCCATTGGGCGTGAAGCCGCGCACCGTGACCTGGTCCAACATGCCGTCGGCACCGGTCCGCGCGATGCTGTCGGTCTCGAAGACCTGGCCCCGCAGCAGCATGCTCTCGCGCGCGTGGAGCGTCCCGTCGGGGGTTGTCCACATCGACGACTCGCCGTGCTTCCCGGCGCTCGAAATGATCGTGAAGTGCTTCGCATCTGCCGGCGGCGTTGCCAGCTCCGAGACCGGCGTCGCGGCGCCGGCGCGCAAGGCGAGCAGGACAAGAACCAAAACGGCCCCGGCAATTCTCATGACGGATCTCCCCCGAGCGTTCCCCAGACGGCGGCGCAAGCGGCCGCTTCTAGTTAGTTTCACGGTAACGGGGCGGAGAGCAAAATTACAAAGAAGTCAGGTGGGAGCGTCGCTACCCGGTGAATTCTGGAGATTTTGCCGTTGGGGCCATGTCGCCAATCGCCCGCCAATTAGTGCTGCCGGGATTGTAAGCGATACGCCGAGGATTACCTTCCATGTTGGTACTAGACCTGGCAATGCGATGGTAATTGATATCCCAATAAGAGTAGAAATGACACCTACGACTAAGGCATTCTTCATTTTATCTCCGTTGGGACCAAGTTTTCCGGCGACATAGCCACCAAGGCCGGTAAAGAATGTCGTTCCGGCGAATCCAATCGACTCAGAGTAGATGTTTGACTTGAGAGCCAAGTAGTGTGCCTGAGACATATCGCCACTCAAAGAACATATATAGATGAAAGTGGATGCGAGAATAAGGCCGACCGCGATTCCGCCAATTAGGTCTGTCAGAAGCCCAGCTATGACCGCTTTAGCGCTGAGGCGTATCATCCCTCGCTCCCTACTTCGCCCGCTTCAGCGTGTAGATCACGTTGTTGAGGGCGAACAGCATCGTATCGTTGTCGGCGAGGTGGAAGCGGAGCTCGGAGCAGCTTGCCTCCAATGTCGGGATCTGGTCGGCAGTGAAGCCGAGTTTGGCGGCGAGGCCCTTGGCGTCGGTCAGGCCGTGGTCGGGGTCGTAGAGCCCGCCTTCGAACACCCCTTCGGGCGGAACAGTCAGCACCGTGTAGCGCGGCTTGCGGCAGCCGATGAAGAGCGGCGCGTCGAGCCGGTCGGGCTGGATCCCGATGCGGGCGTTGCGCAGGGCCGGTTCGATCGTGGGCTCGGCGTTCGGGTCCTTGGCCACCCAGGGAGCGGGCTCGGTCTTGGTCACCGTCCACGTGCCGGTGAACGCCTGCTGCGCCTGCGCGCTGGAGGCGGCGACGAAGGCGACCGCAAGGAGGAGCGCCGGCCGGATCATTCGAAGAAATGCGGCACGAAGCGGGAGCGGTTCGCCATGATCAGCGTGTCGTCCTCCCGTACGCCCATGCCGTGGCACGTGTCGCCGATCATCCACGCGCCGAGATTGGCGTAGTTGCCGTCGAACGCGGGCGGCTCGACAAAGGCCTGGTAGATGTAGCCGCTCTCGGCGTAGGTGCCATCGGACTCGGCCAGCACCGCGCTGCCGTCGGTGATGCGGATATTGGCGCCCTCGCGGCCAAGTGCGGGCTTGCGGACGCAGGGCTTGCCGGCGAGCGGCGCCGGGTCGCGGAAGGCCGGCAGCAGGTTCTCGTGCTCGGGGAACATGGCCCACAAGATCGGCAGCAACCCCTTGTTCGACAGCACCATCTTCCAGATCGGCTCGATGAAATTGGCGCCCGACCGCGCGACGTTCGGGCCGAACTCTTCGGCCATGATCCACTCCCACGGATAGAGCTTGAACACCTGGCGCATCGGCAGCCCGTCGAGATCGACGAAGACCCTGTTGCCGCTATCCCAGCCGATCTCCTGGATGGGCAGGAACTTGGTGCGCCAGCCGGCCTCGATCGCGGTCTGGCCGAGATACTGGACCGTGGTTTCGTCCTCGGGATTGGGCGTGGCCGTGGTGACGTAGAGGATCTCGATGTTGCGCCGCCCGACGAGGAAGCTCCGCCAGCGATCCACAAGAGCCTCGTGCAGCGAGTTGAACTGGTCGGATTGCGGCCGCACCTGCTCGCGCCAATTGTCCTGCACGATCGCGGCTTCGAATAGCGAGGTCGGCGTGTCGGCATTGTATTCGAGCATCTTGGGCGGCTCGACGCCGTCATAGACGAGATCGAAGCGGCCATAGACCGCGGGGTCGCGGCGTTGCCAGCTGACCTCGATCAGCCGGCCGATCTCGGGCGCGATGCCGAGCAGCGGATAAAGCCGCTCGCTGACGATGCGTTCGACGGCCTGGAGGCAGAGACCGTGCAGCTCGTTCGCGGCAGCCTCGACCGTATCGATCTCGGCTGCGGTGAAGCCGTAGCAGGCGCTCTCCTGCCAGTAGGGCACGCCCTCCGGCCGGTAGAAGTCGAAGCCCAGCGCCTCGAGCCGGCTCTGCCAATCCGGCCGCGGATCGAGAGGATATCGCAGCATTTCAGCTGCCGCCGGAGGCGTGGGCCGCGGCGCTGCTGCCGAAGCCGCCGCGGCTGATGCTGCCGCCGGCGCCGAGGGCGCTATGCGATCCGCCGAAGAACGAGCTCATCGCCGAAGAGCTGCCGCCGAAGCCGCTGCGGGGCACGGTCACGCTGCGCGAGGCAAAATGACCGCTCGACCAGAAGCCGGTGCTGCCGCTGCCCGACCGTCGAAAAATATAGCCGCCGCCTCCGTGATAGCCGGAACCGTAACCGCTGGGGCAATTGCCCTGGTCCTCGCAGCGGCGGCGATACGGTCCGACCAGATAATTGCCGGAATAGGCGTAACCCTGCCGGTCGACATAGACCGGGCGTGCCATGAAGGTGTTCGGCCCGCTCAGCGCCTGGCCCAGCATGAAGCCGGCCATGGCCGGGATGAACCAGCCGCCCGAGCTGCCGGTCCGCGGCACGCACTGGCCGGGCCCGTAGACATCCTCGCAGCTCGATTGCGAGGTATAGTGCGGCGCCGAGGAATCGTGCTGCGCTTGGGCGCTGCCGAACGCCTGGTCGCAATCCGAGGCGGAGTGATCCGCGGTGCATGCGGCGACGTCCGGATAGATCGGGACCGCCTCGGCCGTATTGCTGCTGCCGCAGCGGGACAGGATCGACGCGAAGGCGCAGACCATCACCACGCCGACGAGGATCCTGAACATGGGTGGAGACTCAGCGCTTCAGCGCCGCCAGCCGGTCGGAGAGGCTCTGCGGGGATGCGCTGCCGCGAACCTCGGCCAGGGCCGCCGCCACGTTCGCGTCGCCGCCGGCCTCGGCGACGCCCTTCAGGGCGCCTGCCTTCATGTCGGCCGCCTGGGCGCGTTGATGCGCGGCCTCGGCGCTCTGATGCAATGAGTCGAGCGCGACGTTGAGGCCGGTGCCGCCGGAGGAGCGGAGCCCAGCCACCACCTCGGCCTGGCGGGCCCGTTCCCGGCTGCGCTCCTCCTCCAGCTGGGCGTGCTGCAGCTCATGGCGGGCGTGCTCGAGGTTCTGCTTCGCCTGGGACAGCGCCTTGGCCTTCTCCTGATAGGCTTGCTCGGCCTCGGTGAGGAGCGCCTGGGTCGTGTCGACATCATGCTTGTCGCGGTCGAGTTCTGGCGCCAAATGCTCGATCCGCTCGACCAGGGAGGCGAGGCTCGCCTGCAGCGAAGCCTTTTCAGCGTCGTTTGCGGCATCAACCTTCTTCTGCAGCAGCTCCGCCGCCGCCATAAGCTCGTGGTACTGCTGCGAGACGTGGCCGAACTCCGCCAGCTCGTGGACGAGATCGGCACGCAGCTTCTGGATCGCCATGCCGGCGCGGTCGAGGTCCTGGCTCATCGAGGCCAGGTCGGCACGGCTGGCCCCCTCCGGGTCGAGCTGAACGATCGCCCGGGTGAGGCTATCCGCCGCCTGGTTACCCTTGGCGCCGAGGAAATTCCGAAGAAACGGGATGAACGACATGGGCGGTGCCTCCGTCGGATCAGGAAACGATGCAGCCGGCGTTGATGAGCCCGACCGCCAGCGAGAAGGAGCCGAGGGCGATGCCGTGCGCGAGGTCGCCGCGCGCGATCGCCTCCTTCCATTTGTCGTGGATGACGAAGCACAGGATCTCGCAGGCGATGATCTGGACGATGAGCGAAATGCCGCTCCACATCACCATGTCGATCCAGCTGTCGTTATGCGCGGCGGCGGTGAAGACGACCGCCGCGTAGCCCACCATCGCGCCGCCCAGCGCCAGCGCGGCGGCCACATTGCCCTCGCGGATCAGCTTGATCTCGTCGCCCGGCGTGAATTTCACGTAGACGATCCCCGACAGGAGCAGGAGCGCCAGCGCGGTGCCGAAATAGAGAAGATAGTTGAGCACCGGCATCAGTGAATCCAGCACGTCGCCCCCCAAAGGACCATCGCCGATCGGTTTCGCCGAAATTCGCACACTCGCGCGACCGGAACAATGACGGGCGCTCCGCGGATCGCCAATGCGGGGCACGCCGCGCCATATCCTCTTGCAAGAAGGGGGCGTTCACATTGCGAGCGTCAGCGAGGCAATCCAGGGCCGACGCTCCTCCGACTAGGCTACACGCTGTCGCAAGTGATTCAGCAGGTCGACACGGGTGATGATCCCGTAGAATCGCCCATCCTCCTCGACCACCGCGACACGGTCGCGGGCGAAGATCGGCAGCAGGTCTTCGATCGGGGCGTCCGGTTCGACCGTCTCGAGCCGCGTCACCATCGCGTCGCGGACCGGGCAGGAAAAATCGTCGGCACAGCGGGAGACGGCCAGCAGCAGATCGGATTCATCGATCAGTCCTATCAGCTTGCCGTTTTCGAGGACCGGCAGCTGCGAGACCTCGTAGACCCGCATGCGCCGATAGGCGACGAGGAGGGAATCGTCCGGGGCCACGGTGATGGCGCCGCCTTCCTCGTGGCGCCGCGTGATGAGGTCCTTGAGATTGCCCTCGCGCGGCCGGTCGAGAAGGCCCTGGTCGAACATCCAGTAGTCGTTGAACATCTTGGACAGGTACTTGTTGCCGGTGTCGCAGACCAGCGTGACCACCCGCTTCGGTTCCGCCTGCTCGCGGCAATAGCGGAGCGCGCCGGCGAGCAGGGTGCCCGAGGAGGAGCCGCCGAGAATGCCCTCGCGCAGCAGGAGCTCGCGCGCCGTGCGGAAGCTCTCCTTGTCCGAGATGCTGTAGGCCTTGTGGACGGCGGAGAGGTCGCAGATATCCGGCACAAAATCCTCGCCGATGCCCTCGATCAGCCAGGCGCCCGGCGTCGGCCGGCGGCCGCTCATGATGAGATCGGCAATGATCGAGCCGGCCGGATCGGCGATCACCATCTCGGTCCCCGGGCTCACCCGTGCGAAGAAGCGCGAGAGACCGGTCAGCGTGCCGCCGGAGCCGACGCCGACCACGATCGCGTCGACCCGGTGGGCCATCTGCTCCCAGATCTCGGGGCCGGTGGTCAGCTCGTGCGCCAGCGGGTTCGCCGGGTTCTCGAACTGGTTGATGTAGAAGGAGCCCGGGATCTCGCGCGACAGCCGGAGCGCGATGTCCTGATAGTAGGCCGGGTCGCCCTTGACGACGTCGGAGCGGGTGAGCCGTACCTCGGCGCCCAGCGCCTTCAGGTGGAAGACCTTGTCCTGGCTCATCTTGTCCGGGATCACCAGGATCAGCCGGTAACCCTTCTGCGCGGCGACCAAGGCGAGGCCGATGCCGGTGTTGCCGGCCGTCGCCTCGATCAGCGTGCCGCCGGGCTGCAGCCGGCCGTCGCGCTCGGCCGCCTCGATCATCGTCAGCGCGATGCGATCCTTGATCGAGCCGCCGGGATTCTGATTCTCGAGCTTGACGAAGAGCTGGCACTTGCCGGTGTCGAGCCTGGTGATCTCGGCCAGCGGCGTGTTGCCGATCGTCTCGATGACATTCCGGTACGGGGGCATGGCGGCCGTTCCCTGGGGAATTCACCCCAGCGGGTACGCCATGCGGGTCGGCGTGTCTACCGGATACGGCGCGCGAACAGACGCTGCGGATCAGCCGCGGCTGGCGACCCGGACCGGGCGTGAGAGGAAGGCCGGCGGATGATCGCCGAAGCCGACGACGCGCTCGTCGTCGTGGTCGTCGCGATGCCAGCGCGCACGGGCCGCCGAGATCGGCGTCACGTTGTCGGCGGTGCCCATCCGGATCGGCTGGATGGGGTCGCGCTCGATCCTGACCGGCTTGGCCGCAGGGCGCGGTGCGGACCGCTCTTGACCGGCCGGCTTCTCCTGTATCTCGGGGCGGCTCCTGCGCGGCGGCGCCTCGCTGCGCGCGGGCCTGCGGGCGCGGCGGCGCCGCGCGCCGCCTTCCTCGAAGGCCGGGCTTTCGAGCCCGTCGATCGCCAATACCGGGATCGCCTTGCCGATCAGCGACTCGATCGCGGCGACATGCTCGCCGTCGGCCGGCGTAGCCAGCGTGAAGGCGCGACCGGTATTGCCGGCGCGGCCGGTGCGGCCGATGCGGTGGACGTAATCCTCGGCATGGATCGGCACGTCGAAATTGAAGACATGCGACATGCCCTGGATGTCGAGACCACGGGCCGCCACGTCGGAGGCGACGAGGAGGCGGACCTGGTTGGCGCGGAACTTGTCCAGCGTTTCCGTCCGCTTCGACTGCGCCATGTCGCCGTGGAGCGCGGCCGCGTCGAAGCCGTGCCTCAAGAGCGATTTCAGCAGGATGTCGACGTCGCGCTTGCGGTTGCAGAAGATGATGGCGTTCTTGACGTCCTCGCTGCGGATCAAGCGGCGCAGCGCCTCGCGCTTGTCCTCGTCCGGCACGGTCGTGATGTGCTGGGCCACGTTGGCCGCCGGCGAGGCCGGGGGCGCTACCGTCACTTCCTTGGGGTTGCTGAGGAAGGCGTCCGCCAGGCGGCGGATCTCAGGCGGCATGGTGGCCGAGAAGAACAACGTCTGGCGAATCTTCGGCAGCATCGCGACGATGCGCTCGATATCCGGGATGAATCCCATGTCGAGCATGCGGTCGGCCTCGTCGATCACCAGGATCTTGATGTCGGAGAGGAGGATCTTGCCGCGCTCGAACAAATCGAGCAGGCGGCCGGGAGTCGCGATCAGCACGTCCACGCCGCGGTCGAGCTTGCGCTCCTGGTCGGCCATGCTTTCGCCGCCCATGATCAGCGCCATGTTGAGCTTGTGGTGCTTGCCATAGGTTTCGAAGGCGTTCGCCACCTGGGCGGCGAGCTCGCGGGTCGGCTCCAGGATCAGCGTCCGCGGCATGCGCGCCCGCGCCCGGCCGCTGGCCAGGATGTCGATCATCGGAAGGGTGAAGCCGGCGGTCTTGCCGGTCCCGGTCTGGGCACAGCCCAGCACGTCGCGGCCCTGCAGCACCAGGGGAATGGCCTGCGCCTGGATCGGCGTGGGGGTAACATAGCCGGCGTCGGCAACGGCGTTCAAAAGCTCGGGCGATAGGCCCAAGGCAGCAAAATCGGTCAAGGGAGGTCCGGAATGATGAGAGGAGATTTCTGACATTGGCAGTCGTGGTGTATTTGCGCCGGCCGGCGAAGAAAGTCAAATGCTCCCGCCGCGTTATTGCGAGGGGACAGGCATGCGCCGGCGGTTCTTTGATGCGACGCCGGCTAGTCGTCGCAATTCGGTCATCCAATACCGTGATGGAGAGATGAAATGGCCAGCCGAGAGCCGCTTCTATTGCTGCCGGGCCTGCTTTGCGATGCCGCGCTCTGGCAGTTCCAGCTGTCGGCGCTCGCCGAGTTCGCCGAACCCGCCGTGCCCGACCTGACGCGGAGCGACTCGATCGCCGGCCTTGCCGCCGATGTCCTGGCGGCCGCGCCGCGACGCTTCGCGCTCGCCGGGCTGTCGATGGGCGGCTACGTCGCCTTCGAGATATTGCGACAGGCGCCGGAGCGCGTCATGCGGGCGGCCTTCATCGATACCCAGGCCCGCCCGGATACGGAAGAAGCGAAGGAACGCCGACACGGTCTGATCGAACTGGCCGGGCGCGGCCATTTCAAGGGCGTGACGCCGCGCCTGCTGCCGATGCTGCTCCATCCCGACCACCTCACGACGCCGCTCGCCGACATCGTGACGCAGATGGCCGAGCGGGTCGGGCAACCGGCCTTCGTGCGTCAGCAGACCGCCATCGTGGGACGGATCGACAGCCGCCCAGGGCTCGGCGCCATCCGCGTGCCGACGCTGGTCGCCTGCGGCGACAGCGATGCGCTCACGCCGCCAGCGCTCGCGCGGGAGATCGCCGACGGCATCCCCGGCG
>DATGFU010000140.1:0-6113 GCA_035308865.1 Allostellaceae bacterium
GCGCGCCGCGATAAAGCACTCGGCCGGAGCTCGGCGGCACCAGGCCGCCGGCGATGCGCAGCAGCGTCGACTTTCCCGAGCCGGAGCGGCCAAGCAGGCCCAGGATCTCGCCCTCCCCGACCGTCAGGTCGATCTCGCGCAACACCGCCAGCGGCTCGCCGGACGGCTTGGCGAAGGCCTTGGAGATCTTGTCCAGCCGCAGGACCGGTTCGGCCGCCATCTCAGTCGAGCCGCGTTCGGCGCTCGGCATATGCGTAGAGCGGGCGCCAGAGGAGCCGGTTCATCGCGATCACCAGGATCGACATGACCGCGATGCCCAGCGCGATGCGGGGGTAGTCGCCGGGCAGCGTCCGGTCGGCGATATAGGCGCCGAGCCCGCCGGCACTGAGCCGCGTGTCTCCCCAGCTCACCGCCTCGGCGACGATGCTGGCGTTCCAGGCACCGCCGGAGGCGGTGACCGCTCCCGTCACGAAATAGGGGAAGATGCCGGGCAGCATGACCTCGCGCCACCACCGCCAGGGACGGACGCGGAAGCTGGCGGCCGCCTCGCGGAAATCATTCGGGAAGGCGGTGGCCCCGGCGATCACGTTGAAGAGGATGTACCACTGTGTCCCGAGGATCATCAGCGGGCTCAGCCAGAATCCGGGTGCGAGCCGGAACCGGACGATCATGAACACGGCGACCGGAAACAGCAGATTCGCCGGAAACGCCGCCAGGAACTGCGCCACCGGCTGCACGCGCTCTGTGAGTTTCGGTCGCAGTCCGACCGCGACCCCGATCGGGACCCAGACGACCGAGGCCAGCACGATCAGCACCACGACGCGCAGCAGGGTGACACCCCCACCGCCGGCAGCTTCCCCCAGCCGAGCACGGCGCTGGCTCGGCGTGCGAGCGTGACAAGGACAAAAAGCGAGGTGCCGGCGATCAGGGCGATCCACGCCGCGTCCACCGTCGCCCGCGGCAAGTTCAAGCGCGCGGGGAGGTACAGGCTCGGCAGAAAGGCCAGCCGTGCGTGCGCTGCACGACCCAGCAGCCGGCCGATGGGCGCGCCGATCCGCGCCGCCACTTCCGAACGCCGGAACACCTCAAGGACCCAGCTCCGCGGCACGATCTGGGCGGCGGTTTGCTCGAAACGAAACTTGTCCGCCCAGGCGACGAGCGGCCGGAAGAGCAGCTGGTCGTATAGCAGAATGGCAAGCGTCATCGCCGCGACTGCCCAGCCGACCGCTGCCAGATCCTGCGCCTGGATCGCCCGGGCGACATAGGAGCCGACCCCGGGCAGGTCGATCCGCAGGTCGCCCACCGCGATCGCCTCGGCGGCCACGACGAAGAACCAGCCGCCGGACATCGACATCATCATGTTCCAGACCAAGCCCGGCATGGCGAAAGGCACTTCGAGCCGCCAGAAGCGCTGCCAGGAAGAGGACCGGAAGCTCCGGCTCGCCTCATCGAGATCTGCCGGTAGCGTCCGCAGCGATTGGTAGAAGCTGAACGCCATGTTCCATGCCTGGCTGGTGAAGATCGCGAAGATCGCCGCCAGCTCCGGCCCCAGCATGCTGCCCGGAAAGAGGCCGACGAAGAACAGCACCGTGAACGACAGGTATCCCAGGATCGGTACCGACTGCAGGACGTCGAGCAGCGGAATCAGCACCATCTCGGCCCGCCGGCTCTTCGCGGCGAGCGTCGCGTAGGTGAGCGTGAAAACCAGGGACGCGGCGAGCGCCGCCAGCATCCGCAGCACCGTCCGCAGCGTGTAGAGCGGCAGAACAACCGGCGAGAGCGAGATCAGATCAGGCCGCGCCGTGGCGAACGGCCCTACCATCTGGCGAGCCCCGATGCCGACGACGAGGATCGTGCCCAGCGTCAGCACGATCGCCGCCGCGTCGCGCCAGGACGAGGGGCCGTTGCGCCAGACCCATTCCCTCGCACTTTCCATGTGAAGCTGCATCGGCCGTCGGCTCTCGCGGGTTCGAGGCATCCTCGCGATGGAAGAGCGACATCGGATTGACCTGCGTCAACCGACGCCGCTTCTCTCGCGCCCGTCTGATCTGGATCAAGATGCGCCGCGGCCGATCATAGTTTGATCGGGTCGTTCAGGTGTGTCCCCGCGCACCCGAATCGACCCAAATCAGGAGAGATCACATGGCCGAGACCGCAAAGGAGGCAACCACGAAGCCCACGGCCCCTGCCCCGTCGGCGGCGACTGTCTGGGATTCCTTCCGCACCGAGATGAACGACCTGTTCGACCGGTTCGGCGGCTTTTCGCTGATCCCGACCCTGCGCCGCCCGGCGGCGTGGCCCTTCCCGACGGCCTTCGGGCCGGGCCTGCCGGCCTGCGACTTCGTTGAGGACGAGAGGGGGTTCAAGATCACGGCGGAACTACCCGGCCTCACCGACAAGGAGGTCGAGCTGTCGCTGTCCGGCGACACGCTCACCATCAAGGGCGAGAAGTCGGAGGAGAAGGAGGAGAAAAAGTCGAACTACTACTTGTCCGAACGTTCCTACGGCAGCTTCCAGCGCTCGTTCCAGCTGCCCAAGTCGGCCGACAAGGACAAGGTCGACGCCGCCTTCTCAAAGGGCGTGCTGACGGTGACGCTGCCGAAGCTCGCGCCGCCGGCCGAGAACTCGAAGAAGGTCGAGATCAAGTCCCACTGATGGCCAGGGGCGTTGCGGTGGCGGCCCAAGGCGCCCGCCGCAGCGCCCCCGCTCCGTTCAGCCCGTAGGGCGTGCCGCCCCGCTCAAGGCCGGAAACCGGGCATCGCGTTGATCTCGGTCATCTCGTGACGGCCCTCGGCGTGCTTCAACCCTCGCACATGCGATCGAAGCCTGAAGAGCCGCGGCGTGGCATGGCAACCGATCTCGCGATCGGCCAGACCGTTCCGCCGCTGACCAATCACGGGAGCAGCCCTCCGCTCGCGGCGCTGGCACGCGTCTACCGCGAGATGAGCAGTCGCCGCACCCTGCTGATCTTCGCGGCCGCGATCGCGACCGTCATCATCCTGAACGCCTTCACGCAGGTCCGGCTCAATCTCTGGCAGGGCAGCTTCTACGAGTCCCTCAACCGGCGCGATGGCGAGGAGTTTGTCCGCCAGCTCGGCATCTTCATCGGGATCATTGCCGGGCTGGTGGTCCTGGGCGTGAGCCAAACCTGGCTGCAGGAGAGCATCAAGCTCCGCCTGCGCGAGGGGCTGACCCGCGACCTGCTCGATCAGTGGTTGCGGCCGAAGCGCGCCTATCGGCTGGCGTTGACAGGCGCGGTCGGCGCCAACCCGGACCAGCGCCTCCAGGAGGACGCTCGCCACCTCAGCGAGCTGACCGGCGATCTCATGATCGGCCTGTTCCAGGCCTCGGTGCTGCTCGTCAGCTTCGTGGGCGTGCTGTGGGTCCTGTCCGAGCACGTGCGCTTCCCCGTCGGCGACCGGAGCGTTGCCATTCACGGCTACATGGTGTGGTGCGCCCTCGTCTATGCTCTCGCCGGCTCGGCGCTCGTGCTCCGGGTCGGCCGGCCCCTGGTGCCCCTCAACGCCGAACACTATGCGAGAGAGGCCGCCTTCCGGTCTTCGCTGGTCCGGGTCAGCCAGTCGGCCGAGGGAATCGCGCTCGACGGCGGCGAAAAGGCCGAACGGCACCAGCTCGCCCTGTCCTTCGCCGGCGTCCTGGAGGTCATGAGCGGGCTGGTGACCTGGCTGGCCCGCCTGACCTGGCTAACATCCTCCTATGGATACCTCGCCATCGTCGTGCCGTTCGTCGTCGCCAGCCCCGGTTATTTCGGCGGCACGCTCTCGTTCGGCGATCTCATGGTCGTGGTCGGCGCCTTCACCCAGGTCCAGCAGGCGTTGCGCTGGTTCGTCGACAATTTCCCGCGGATCGCCGACTGGCAGGCGACGTTCGGGCGGATCATGGAGTTCTACGACGCCCTCGTCGCCCTGGAAGCGGTCGAGGCGGGGGCGGCCCATCTGACCGTCACGGACGACCCGTCGGGCCATATCGGCTGGAAGAATCTGGGCGTGCTGCTGCTCGACGGCCGATCAACCATCGAGGAAGAATCGATCGAGCTGCGGCCGGGCGATCACGTCCAGATCATCGGCGAACCGCAATGCGGCAAGACCACGCTCTTCCGCGTGTTTGCCGGGATATGGCCCCTCGGCTTCGGGTCGCTCGCCATGCCCGCGCGCGAAACGATCGCGTTCCTGCCACAACGGCCGTATATCCCGCTGGGCACGTTGCGGGCGGCGCTCGCCTATCCCGGCGACCCCGGCGCCCTGGCCGACGATGCTCTCCGTCACGCACTCGAGCGGGTCGGGCTGTCGCGCCTGGCCGGCCAGATCGACCGGGAGGCGCGATGGGACGAAGAACTCACCCAGGGCGAGCAGCATCGCCTGGCCTTCGCCAGGGTCATCCTGCGCGCGCCCAGCTGGGTGATCGCGGACGGCGTGTTTCAGGGGCTCGATCCGGAGAGCCGGCAGATCATTCGAGCCGTGGTCGAGACCGATCTTGCTCAGGCCGGAATCATCGAGATCGCCTCTGCGCCGAACCCGTTCTTCGGGATGACGATGCATCTTCGAAGGGCTTCCGACGGTGCGCAGGAGTCGAAGGATGGTTGATCTTCGTCAACGGGATCGCCAGGAGGCCCTCGTAGGATCCATCGGTGGGCAATGCGGCTGGAGAGTCCTCGGCCAACGCAACGGCGACGGTCCCTAATCGGCAGGAAGCGCGCAACATGGAAATCAAGAAGATCCTGGTACCCGTCATGGGCCATTTGCGCCGATCCCGGCCGCTCGAAGCGGCGGCCCTGCTGAGCAAGACCCTCCATGCTCATATCGAAACGCTCTACGTGAAGCCCGACCTGACCGAGGCCCTCCGATACGCGACCGGCCGCGAGCCCACGGCCTGGATGGACGAACGCATGGACGCCTTCACCCAGGAGGTCGAGACCATGGCGGCCGGCGCCCATACCGCCTTCGTCGGATGGGCGAAGCGCCATGGCATCACCCTCGAGGAGTTCATGAAGAGTCCGCGCCCCGGACCGACATGTGCATGGCGGCACTTCACGGGCACGCCGCTGGCGGCGGTCGCCCGGCTCGGGCGCTTCTGCGACCTGATCGTGCTCGAGCGGCCATCGCCGCCGGCCGCCGTGCAGACCGATGTCGTCTGCGCCGCACTGTTTGGCGCCTCCAGGCCGGTCTTCCTGGTGCCGCCGGAACCGCCGCACGAGCTCGGCAGCGCCGGACTTGTCGGGTGGAACGGCTCGCAGGAGGCCATGCGGGCGATGACGAGCGCGCTGCCGCTCCTCGCCAGGATGCAGCGCGTCGTCGTCCTGACCATCGGCGCTCCCGAAGGGGACGACCCCGGAGACGATCGAGAGCTCCTCGATTACCTGGCCTGCCACGGCGTCGTCGCCGAGCGGATGCGCATGGCGGCGGACGGCCGGCCCGCCGGCGAGCGGCTGCTGCACGAGGCGGCCGCGATCGGCGCCGGGCTTCTGGTCATGGGTGGCTTCACCCACTCGCGATTCCGCGAAGCCGTGCTGGGCGGCGCCACGAGATACGTCCTCCAGGCGGCCGCCCTGCCCGTGCTGCTCTCGCACTGAGGCGCCCACCCCCTCTGCGTTACGCCGCCGTCGCGTTCTCGACGACGACCAGCCGCGGCAGCTCGGCGGCCTCCAGCGTCTCGTGGACCAGGAGCGCCTCCGCCCCGGCATCGAGCGGCGCGCGGTTTGCCGTCAGGATTGCCGTCGCCCGCTCGAACGCGTGCTGCAGCAGGTCGCGGACCGCCTTGTCGATCTCCCGCGCCGTCTCGTCGCTATAGGGGCGCGGCCGCCAGTAGCCGCCGGGCTGCTGCAGGAAGCTCCCCGGCTCCGTGTCATAGGCAACGGGGCCGAGGCCGGCATCCATCCCGAATCGCTCCACCATGCCGCGCGCCATGTCCGTCGCCTTGGCGAGGTCGTCGGCGGCACCGGTCGAGATGTCGTCGAAGACGAGGGCCTCGGCGGCGCGGCCGCCGAGCAGCACGGTCATCCGCGCGAGGATCTCCTTGCGCCCCAGCAGGAAACGATCGTCCGCCGGGCGCTGCATGGTGTAGCCGAGCGCGCCGATGCCGCGCGGAATGATCGA
>DATGFU010000141.1:0-6596 GCA_035308865.1 Allostellaceae bacterium
GACGATCGCCTTCGCCGCCGAGCACGGCTACCCCTATATCTGCATGAACACGACCTTCGAGGCGACCAAGCGGATCTGGAGCTATTACGACGGCATCGCGGCGCAGAACGGGTTCACCGCCGGACCGTCCTACCGCGGCTACCTGATGCGCTGCGTCGTCGCCGAGACCGAGGAGAAGGCGATCGAGAACGCCCGCCAGTTCATGTGGATGCGCGGCCAGTTCACCGGCCTCGGCCATCCCGTCTGGAGCGCGCCCGCCGGCTATTCCAGCCGCGCCACCAAAGCGGTCCGCGCCGAGTACCAGTCGCATTCGACCTCGTTCGAGGACCAGCTCAAGGCCGGCACGATCATCGCCGGCACGCCCGACCAGGCGATCGCCAAGATCCGGCTGTGGCTCGAGGAGACGCGGCCGGGCATCCTGATCATGTGGGCGAGCGACGGTCGGACGAAGCACGAGGACACGATGAACTGCATCCGGCTGCTCGGCCGCGAGGTGCTGCCGGCGGTGCGCGACATCGCCCGCGAGCTGAAGCTCTTCGACCCCTTCGAGATCAACCAGCCGGTCAGCCTCGACGCCGCAAGGCGCGCCGCGGCCCAGGCAGCCTGAGCAAGGACTCACACATGTACGACGATTTCTTCCGCGGCAAGGTGGCCCTCGTCACGGGTGCCGCCACGGGCATGGGACGCAGCACCGCGCTGCTCTTCGCCCAGGCCGGCGCAAAGGTGGTGCTGGCCGATGTCGCCGACGAGGCCGGCGAGAAGACGCTGGCCGACATCCGTGCCGCGGGCGGCGATGCGCGCTATCTCCATGTCGATGTCAGCAGCACCGCGGACGTGAGGAACATGGTCGACAAGACGGTCGAATGGTTCGGCCGCCTCGACTGCGCCTTCAACAACGCCGGCATCTTCCTCGAAGGCGAGAAGCTCGCCGACTGCACCGAGGAGATCTGGGACAAGACGATCGCTGTCGATCTCAAGGGCGTCTTCCTCTGCCTCAAATACGAGCTGCCGGTGATGGTGAGGCAGGGCGGCGGCGCCATCGTCAACACCGCGTCGGTCAACGCAATGCGCGTGCTGCCGAAATCCGCTGCCTACACCGCCGCGAAGTTCGGCGTGGTCGGCCTCACCCGCATGGCGGCGGTCGAATATGGCGGCAGCGGCGTCCGCGTGAACGCGATCCTGCCCGGCTCGATCATGACGCCGATGATGGAACGCGGCCTGGCGCTCGACCCAACGCGCGGCATGGAGCGGATCAAGGCGACGCGGCCGCTCGGCGTGGCGGCCGACCCGATCGAGATCGCCAAGTCGTGCCTCTTTCTCTGCTCCGACCAGGCGAACCACATCACCGGCCATTCCCTGGCCGTCGATGGCGGGTACGTAGGTGCCGCCTGACATGACCAACACCGCTGCGATGGTTGCGGCGTTCGGCCGGAACGGCTTCGCCATTCCAGGAATCACCATTCCGGAAGACGAGTTCGCGCCGGTCAAGGCGGCCTGCGAGCACATCATCCGCGACAACGCCGGCAAGCCCGACCTGATCCGCCAGCCCTCCCTGCCGAAACGGGCCGGCGCGCCCGACGAGGGATCGCCCTGGGCCTGGCCGCTCTTCGAACTCTGTCTGAGCCCGGCCATTCTCGACCCGGTCGAGGCGCTGCTCGGGCCCGATATCCTGATGTTCTACACCTTCATGATCGCCAAGCCGCCGGGTGTCGGCGCCGAGGTGCCGTGGCACCAGGACGGGCATTACTCGCCGCACCGCCCGCTCAACGGTCTGTCGGTGTGGATCGCCATCGACGAGACCAGCCCCGAAAACGGCTGCCTGCGCTTCATCCCGGGCTCGCACCGCCACGGGCTGATCCCGCACTACAAGGAAGAGCGCAGGAACGTCAGCACCAACCACAATATCGACCGGCAGCATTTCGACCCGGACTCGGCGGTGGACGCCTGCCTGAAGCCCGGCCAGTTCACGCTGCACGGCGTCTTCACCATCCACGGCTCTAACGCCAACACTTCGGGCAAGCGCCGCGCCGGCTACGTCATCGACTACATGGCGGCGACGTCGCTCTACGACCGCGGTATCGAAGCCAAGGGCGGCACCGAGGAGCGGGCGGCGGCGGCGATCGCCAGGTTCCCCATCTGGGTCGTGCGCGGCCGCAACCGCCATCCGCTCAACGATTTCGTCGTGGGCCATGAAGGACTCGAGCGCTACGACGAGGCGGCCGCCGCCGCCTGCCGCAGAGCGGCCAAGGCCCAGGCGGAGCCGGTGGCGTGACGCCTCGCCCTGCGATGGCGTTTTGGCATGGACGTTTTCGCGAAGCACCGCGGCTGCGGCAGCACCCCCACCCCAACCCTCCCCCGCAAGCGGGAGAGGGAGAATTAGGAGCCCTCTCCCGCTTGCGGGGGAGGGTTGGGTGGGGGTGGGGCCACCGCTCCGTCGCCAAATGCCCCTCGATCCCGAGCTAGAATCGCTGTTGCGGGCGCAAGGGGGCTTCCGCGGCCCCGATCTTGCGGCGATGCCGCTCGGCCGTGCGTTGGCGCTGCTGCGGCGCCCGAAGCCGCCGGAGGTGCTGGCGCCGGACGAGACGGCGGCGGTCGAGGACCGGCTGGTGCCGGGGACCGGCGGCGACATCCCGATCCGGATCTATCGCCCGCCGGGACGCGGGCCGTTCGGCGCGATGATCCATTTCCATGGCGGCGGCTGGGTCGGCGGCTCGATCTCCAACGACGAGCGGCGCTGCCACGTCACCGCACACCGCACGGGCAGGATCGTCGTCTCGGCGGACTATCGGCTGGCGCCGGAGCATCCGTTCCCGGCGGGGCTCGACGATGCGTACCAGGTCCTTGCATGGATCGCCGAACACGCGGAAGCGCTGGGGATCGACGCCGACCGCGTCGGCATCGGCGGCTCCAGCGCCGGCGGCAACCTCGCCGCCGCCGCGGCACTGCTGGCGCGCGAGCGGGGCGGGCCGGCGATCCGGCTGCAGCTGCTGACCTATCCGATCTGCGACACGGGCTTCGACGCCCCGTCCTATCACGAGAATGCCGAAGCGCCGCTGCTTACGGCGGCGATGATGCGCTGGTTCGTGCGGCAATACCTGCCGTCGGGAATCGACGCGACGAACCCGCTGGTGGCGCCCCTGCGCGCGTCCGACCTCCGCTGCCTGCCGCCGGCGCTCATCATCACCGCCGAATACGATCCGCTGCGCGACGAGGCGGAGGCCTATGCGGCGAGGCTTGCCGAGGCGGGTGTCGCCGTGACATGCACGCGTTATGACGGGGTCGTGCACGGTTTCATCACGCGGGCGCCCGGGCTGGCGCAGAGCCGGGCTGCACTGGACCAGACCATCGACGCCATCGCCACGCATCTCTGATCGCGCCGGCGCCCGATGACGCCGTACAGTTTCCCGGCGCGGCTCGATCTGCGCCACCTGCGCTACTTCGTCGTCGTGGCCGAAGAGGGCAATTTCCACCGCGCCTCGGAACGGCTCAACGTCGCGCAATCGGCGCTGTCGCGGCGCATCCTGGAGCTGGAGACGGATCTCGGGCTGCGCCTTCTGGAGCGCACGCCGAAAGGCGCGGTGCTGACCCCGGAAGGGGCGATCGTCCTCGACCATGCGCGGCGCATCGTCGAGGAGACCGAGCGGGCGAAATCGCATCTCAGGGGGTTCGCGGCGGGCCGCACCGGAACGCTGCGGGTCGGCATGAACCGGGTGGCGCCGCAGCTGGTCCGTGTCTCGGAGGCGATCCGCGCCTTCCGCGGTGCCCATCCGGAGGTCGACCTGAAACTGCTGCCGATGCGCTCGGACCAGCAGATCGAGGCGCTGCTGGCCGGCGAGATCGAGCTGGGCTTCATCTCCAACCGGCCGCCGCAGTCGCAGGATTTCGACTGGCTCACATTGATCGAAGATCGCTTCATCCTGGCGCTGCCGGCGGAGCATCCGCTGGCCGTGGCCGAGACGGTGCGGCTGCGCGACCTGGCCGATGCGGATTTCGTGATGTTCAGCCGATCGATCGGGCCGGCCGCCTACGACAACCTTCTCGCCGCCTTCGCCGCGCAGGACATCGCCCCGCGGATCGTCCAGGAGAGCCGGGCCGAGGACGCGCAGCTCGGCCTCGTCGCTGCCGGCATGGGCGTCACCTTCACCTTCTCGTCGATCGTGGAGCGTTACGGCCGCGACGATCTGGTGTTCAAGCCGGTCGCCGATCTCGACATCCGCATCGACATCGATCTCGTCTGGCGGCGCAGCGACGGCTCGCCGCTGCGCCGGCGCTTCGTCGATTCGCTCGCCGCGACGCTCAGATGACCGTCTTGTCCTTCACCAGATCGGACAAGCGATCGCGAATCAAGCGCAGCGAGTTTGTAAGCTCCGCCAGCTGTTCCGGGGTCAGCACGCCCAAACCGTCCTGGTCGGTCAGGTCCGCAGCCTTGTCGAGCTGATCGAGCAGCGGCAGCGCCCGGTCGGTGAGATAGATCTGCTGCGCGCGGCGGTCCTTGGGATCGGGCCGCCGCACCAGCCAGCCCATCCCCTCCAGGCTTTCGAGCAGCCGGCTCACCGTGACGATCTCGACCTCGAGCAGCTCGGCGAGGCGGGACTGGTTGATGCCCTCGTTGTGGCTGACGCGGTTGAGCACCATCCATTGCGCCCGGGTGAGCCCGAGATGGCGCGCATGGTGGTGAAACCGCATCCGCATCATCCGGGCGATCTCGGAGATGTAAAAGCCTGCCGTCTCCTGGTACTGCCGCGCCATCGGGCGTTTCGCTCCACTTTGGTGGGCGGAAGGCATCGCGGAACTTGCGGATTTTGGCAAGGCTCGGATCGCGCCGGCCACGATCACGTTTCGGGAATCGAGCCGAGGACGAACTTCGTGACCTTCTCGTAGGCGTCCGGAGTCTTCGAACAGGTGATCTTGTCGTCGTCGCGGAGATTGATGAAGCGCACGATGTCGTCGTGGACATAGGGGCCCTTGCGGCCGCAGGCGCAGCCGCCGTCCCAGGTGATGGTCGCGCGGTCGCCGGTGATGGCGCCGCCCCAATAGGTCGTGGCGGTCAGATCGAAGAGCGCTAGGCGCCCGGTCTGGGTGCCGGTGCGCGGGAGCGGCACGCTGGTATCAGGATCGAGCAGGAAGAGCACGATCCAGGGCGGCATGTGGTAGCGGCCGGCCGAGCAGCGCCGGCCACCCGCCGTCGACTCGGTCATCGCGTAGACGTTCTGATAGGTGAAGGGGAAGATCTCCTTGCACAGCTCCAGCCAGCCCTCCGGGAAATCCTGGCCCTTCATCCCGGGCTTGCCGGGGATGAAGAAGTAGCTCCGCGGGTCGAACTCCGCCTTGACGCCGCGGCGCTTGCACTCCTGGGCCAGCGGGATGAGGTGGTCGGCGAGCGAGAAGAAGAAGATGCGCTGACCGCGGCGGCCCATCAGATCGTCGATGAAGGGCTCGACATTGGCGGCGGTCGCCGCCTCGCCGCGACGGATCTCGTCCTGGACCCGCAGCATCGCCGGGCTCAGCCGCAGCGAAGCGAGATCGCCCTTGCGCTCGGCCAGGCGCAGCTGGCCGGTGAGCCACAGCATCTCGACGCTCTGGTTCATCTTGCCCATGACATGGACATGCTCGCCCGGGCGGTTCTTGTAGATCTCGCTGCGCAACAGGCCGAACAGCTTGGGCAGGTTGTGGCGGCCGGTGGCGACCGGCCAGGGCGTGAAGAAATCGACCTCGCCGGTGTCGAGCCCGCTGTCCTGCTCGTCGCGGAAGCCGGAATTGAACAGCACGAAATTGCGGATGTAGTACTGCCAGCCGGTCGTATCCTTGGGGAAGAACGAGACCTTGCCGCTGGTGCCGGACGAGCAGTGCGGCCGCAGGTTCGAGCCCTGCTCGATCGCCTCCAGCCACGAGTCGAGCGAATCGCAGGCGGAGACGTCGATCTTCGAGATGTCGATCGAGGTCAGCGAGCCCAGCCATTTCGACATGCGGTCGTAGCGGCCCTGCTCGACATAGGAGGCCGAGTACGACTTGTACATCGTGTGCGGCAGGCAGGCGGCGGTGACGTCCTGGATGTCGTCGATACGCTTCAGCCCGATATCGGCGGTCAGCCGCTCGACCACCGAGATGGCGGGACGCTTCTCGGCGAAATGCCGGCGGACGAACTCGATCTGGAAATCGGCGACGTCCGCCGGCTCGAACCCGTAGGCCTGCTCGTTGTCGAGGCCGAGCACGGTGGTCGGATCGTCGAGAATGTCCTGAAGGCCCGCCATCTCTCCCCCTCCCGTCAGCGTCTTGTCTGGCGTGAGTGTGGCGTCATAAAATTAGTAACGTCAACTAAATTAATGCCCATTAACTAACTTGACGTTAGTAAATTTCTTATGCTATGGCCAAGACCAAGAAAGCGGCGTGCGCCGGACCGACGGGAGGCCATGATGAGCGATTATCTGATTCCCCTGATCATCCGAGGCGAGATCATCGAGGACGACCTGATCGGGTTCTCGGCCCGCCACGGCCAGCTCTCCTTCCAGACGCCGGATCTCCGGAAGCATGTGTCGCGGCTGATCCTCCGCGACCCCAACGATCTCGCCGACCTCTACCGCCTGTCCCTGGACGAC
>DATGFU010000142.1:0-13448 GCA_035308865.1 Allostellaceae bacterium
CAAGGTCGAGAGCGTCGATGTCGAGCAGTCCATCGGCGGCCGGATCTTCGGCTATGGCACGGTGGTGCTGCGCGGTACGGGCGGCTCGCTGGAGCCGATCCGCAACATCGCCAATCCGCTCGATTTCCGCAGCGCGATCACTGCGGCTTGACGTTGAGGTTTCGCACTTTCGCATCTGAGGGATAGCGGACGGGTCCGCGCCCTGGTATCCGACCCTGAGGCGGCCCAGGGGGACAGATGTTCGATCTCGACCGGCTCCATGCGCGGGTTGCGGCGCTGCGCCGGAAGCGGCTTTTCTTCATCGGCGGCGCCGCCAAGTCGGGCACCAGCTGGCTCGAGCTGCTGCTCGACCGCCATCCCCAGATTTGCTGCCGCGGCGAAGGGCATTTCACGAACGTGCTGGTGCCGCAGATTCTCCAGGTGGCGGAGGAGTACAACAAGGTCCTCGCCTGGAAGAACGACGTCGTCTTCGCCGAGCTGCCGTCCTATCCGCCGCTGAACGAGGAGCGGCAGACCTATCTCTGGGCGACCGCCATCGCGCTGCAGCTCGACGCGCAGTGCGAGGGCTCCACGGCAAAGATCATCGGCGAGAAGACGCCGGACAATGTCCGCTCCTTCGCATTGCTCCACGCGGCCTTCCCCGAGGCCAGGTTCATCCACATCGTGCGCGACGGTCGCGATGCCGCGGTCTCGAACTGGTTCCACAACATGCGCGTGACCCCCGAATGGGTGACCGAGACCTACGGCACGATCGACGCCTTCGCCGAGATGTTCGCCGGGTACTGGTCGGGCGATCTCGCGGCGGGGACGGAGTTCGGCCTCGCCCATCCGGACCGCTACGCGGTCGTGCGCTACGAGGATCTCCACGCCGACACAAGGGCCACGCTCGCCACGCTGTTCGAGTTCCTCGACGTGCCGACGACCTCGCGCGTCCTGGCGAAATGCGCCGAGGAAGGCTCGTTCCAGCGTCTCAGCGGCGGCCGCGCGCAGGGCGAGGAGGATCGCGGCTCGTTCTTCCGGAAGGGGACGCCCGGCGACTGGCGCAACCACATGACGCCGGAGGCGGAGGCCAGGTTCCGCGCCGTGGCGGGCACCTGGCTGCGCCGCTTCGGCTACGGCTGAAGAAAGGCGCGGCTACTCTGCCGGTTCGGCGGCGACCTCGATGCCCGCCCGCAGCGTGGCCTGCCGCCCGGCATAGCGGCGGGCGAGCATCGCACAGGCCATCAGTTGAATCTGATGGAACAGCATCAGCGGCAGCAGGATCAGCCCGGCGCCAGAGGGGAAGAGGATGTTTGCCATCGGCACGCCGGCGACCAGGCTCTTCTTCGAGCCGCAGAACACGATGGCGATCTCGTCCGCCCGCGAGAAGCCGAGGCGCCGGCTCCCCCAGGTGGTGATCGCCAGCCCGAGCGCCAGCAGCAGCGCGTCGGCTCCGGCCATCGCGGCAAGCGTCGCCGGAGTCAGCTCGTGCCACAACCCGCCCGCCACCGCATCGGCGAAGGCGCCGTAGACCACCAGCAGGATCGACGCGCGGTCGACGATGCCCAGCACCCGCAGATTGCGGACCAGGAACGGCCCGAGCCAGGGGTGGACCAGCTGGCCGAGGCCGAACGGCAGCAGAACCGTCAGGACGATGTTCTCGATGGCGCCGGGCGTGACGCCGCCACTGGTGCCGAAGACCAGCGCCACCAGCAGCGGCGTGATGGCGACGCCGGCCAGGTTCGAGATCGAGGCGCTGCAGACCGAGGCCGCGACGTTGCCGCCGGCGATCGCGGTGAAGGCGACGGATGCCTGCATCGTCGAGGGCAGGCAGCAGAGGAAGAGAATGCCGGGGGCGATCGCGGCCGGAACGAACGGCGCCACCGCCAGGCCGAGGAGCGGAAAGAGCGCGAAGGTCGCCGCCATCACCGCCAGATGCAGGCGCCAATTCGCGAGGCCCTGCACCACGGTGGCGCGCTTCAGCCGCGCGCCGTGCAGGAAGAAGACGAGCGAGATCGCGAGGCGCGTGACGACCGCGAAGCCCGCGTGCCAGGCGCCCGGCAGCGGCGCCAGTGTCGCCAGCGCCACGGTCGCCAGCAACGCTGCCGTGAAGCCGTCGGGTCGCAGCCAGGCGAATATCCGCATCTCCAAAGGATGAGACCTCGCCGAGCCATTGTGAACCCTGCTCATCGGACTTACTGTCATCGTGAATCACGATGACCGACCGTGCCTTCGACCCCGCTCTGCTGACCTCGTTTCTCGCGGTCGCCCGCGCCGGTGGCTTCACCGAGGCCGGGCGCCGGCTGGGGCTCGGCCAGTCGACGGTGAGCCAGCATGTCCGGCGGCTCGAAACGGCGGTGGGCCGGCGGCTCTTCCGCCGCGACACGCACAGCGTGGCGCTGACACAAGACGGCGAGGCCATGGTCGGGTTCGCCGCCGCGATCCTCGACGCCAACGACCGCGCGCGGCGGCACTTCGCCGGATCGGAGCTGCGCGGCCGGCTGCGTTTCGGCGCGCCGGACGACGTCGTGCTCAACCGCGTCCCGCTTCTCCTGCGCGATTTCCGGCTGCGCCACCAGGCTGTCGATCTCGAGCTGACCGTGGCTCTGAGCGGCGAACTCTATCAGAAGCTGGAGGCGGGAGAGCTGGACCTGATCCTGGCGAAGCAGCGCGCCGGCGCCGAAGGAGCGCTGCCGCTCATACGCGAGCGGCAGGCCTGGATCGGCAGCGAGGAGATGGAGATCGATCGAGCCCGGCCGGTGCCGCTGATTCTCTACCGGGCGCCCAGCGTGACCCGCACCATGGCCATCGAGGCGCTGGACGCGGGCGGCCTCGCGTGGCGCGAGGCCTGCACCTGCGGCGGACTGATCGGGCTCCACGCGGCGGCGCTGGCCGGCCTTGGAGTGATGGTGCAGTCGGAGAACACCGTGCCGCCGGGCCTCACGGTCCTCCGCTCGCCGATCCTGCCGCCGCTCGGCGAGATCGAACTCGTCCTGGTCGGCAAGGCCGTACCACTGCGCGGCCCCGCCGCAGCCCTCGCTGCCTCCATCCGCGAGATCTACGGCGGCGTGTCGCTGCCTCGATAAGCCGCGTCGCCTGCTGTCATCTTGACTTTCGGACCCGAAAGTCTAAATTCCAATCGTGGAACCAGATGCCGACGAAATCGACATTGTTGCTGCTTTCGGCGCAGCGCCCGCCCACGGCGAACGGTTTGCCATCTACGTGCCGAACAAGGACAGGAACGGCAATCCCGTCGCGCAGCGGCCATGGATCGACGGGGCGCTTCGCCTGCTGTCGGAGGTTGGCGGCGGCGCGACAGCAATGCCGCCGGTGACAGGCGCTTGGCTCGATCCGGAGACGGGAACGCTGGTCGTGGAGGAGCCGGTAGTCGTCTACGTCTACATTCGGCCGGCCGACTTTGTCGCGCACCTTTCGGATCTGGTGAGCTTCGTCAAGCGTCTCGGGCGGGAGACCGGCCAGGGAGCTGTGGCGATCGAGTGGGACGGAAACTTCTTCACGGTCGAAGATTTCGCAGAGTAGGGAAGGCATTATGGACAGGCTGACGGCAAAGACGGCCAGGGGCCGGGTTCGGAATACGACGCGCTGGCCGCAGACGGGCATGGATCGCGATGATGTCGCCGCAGCCTTTGGCGGACGGCCGATCGATGTGCCGCTCGGCACGGATACGGCTCCGCCGACATTGCTGGCGATCCGGGATATCGTCATGGCCCGCCTGAAATCGACCGGCGGCCGCCCTGCTTTGGCGGGAACCGACAAGAAGCCTCGAGTGCCCATGTCGCAGGACGACTGGCGACTGCTGGAAGAGATAGCTGCCGCCGCTGCGGAGGCCGTGCCGGGCAAGCCGGCAAAAGCGGTGTCTCCAGCTCAGGTGGCGGGCGTCCTGGTGCATTGGGCGCTCGACGCGACAAGGAACGACCCTGACCTTCGCGCGCGGATCCTGGAGCGCGCGGCGCACGCCGGAATCGGCAGCCGGCTCGCCCGTTAGGACTGCTCCGGAACGCCTGCGCTCAATTCGGCCGCTTGCGCGGCTGGACCTCGTGCGTCTTCAGCGGCTCGTCCGAGCTCGCATCCGCCTCGATCAGGCGCACGCCGTAGCCCCACAGCTCCTGGGCCTCGCGCAGTACCGACTGGCAGGTCTTCTCCTCCAGCAGGATGCCGTTCTGCACGGCATGGCGCAGGACGAGCACGCGGTCGCCGGTCAGATCGACCTCGACCACCTGGATGTCGGGCTCGCGGCGGGAGATGTCGTAGAACTGCGCCAGGGCCGACCGGATGGCGCGGTAGCCGGCCTCATCGTGGATGGCGTCGACCGTCATGGTCGGCTGGCCGGCATCGTCGTGGACGCGGAACAGGCGGAACTGGCGGATCACCGCCGGCGACAGGAACTGCAGCAGGAAGCTCTCGTCACGGTAATGCGCCCAGGCGTCGATGAGCGTGTTGTACGGATCGCGGTTGCCGGCGATCTCCGGGAACCAGGCGCGGTCCTCCTCGGTCGGATCGAGGCAGATGCGCTTGATGTCGGCCATCATCGCGTAGCCCAGCGCATAGGGATTGATGCCGCTGTAGCGCGGATCGTCATAGGTCGGCTGGAACACGACGCTCGTATGCGAGTGCAGGAACTCCAGCATCGACCCGTCGGTCAGCAGCCCCTTTTCGTGCAGCCGGTTCATGATCTCGTAATGGCAGAAGGTAGCACAACCCTCGTTGATCATCTTGGTCTGCTTCTGCGGGTAGTAGTACTGGGCGATGTTGCGGACGATGCGGCACAGCTCGCGCTCCCAGCCTTCCAGCATCGGCGCGTTCTTTTCCATGAAGTAGAGGATGTTCTCCTCGGGCAGGCGCAGCCGCTTCTTGGCGTCCTGACGCAGCCGCTCGGCGCCTTCCGGATCCTCCTTGGCCGCGGCCTCCGTCGGCACGGTGCGCCAGAGATCGTTGAAGGTGCGCTCCTCGTGCTCCAGCCGCTCGGCTTCGCGCTTGCGCTCCTCGGCGAAGTTGAGCGTCCGCCGGGCATAGCGGTTGACGCTGTGGTCCATCAGCGCGTGGGCGGCGTCCAGGATCCGCTCGACCCGCTCCTTGCCGTAGCGGTCCTCGCATTTCATCACGTAGTCGCGCGCGAAGGCGAGGTAGTCGAGAATCCCCGACGCGTCCGTCCATTGCTGGAACAGATAATTGTTCTTGAAGAAGTGATTATGGCCGAAGGCGGCGTGCGCGATGACCAGCGTCTGCATGGTCATGGAGTTCTCCTCCATGATGTAGCAGAGGCAGGGATTCGAGTTGATGACGATCTCGTAGGCGAGGCCCTGAAGGCCCTTGCGGTAGAGCGCCTCGTTGTAGGCGAAGCGCTTGCCGAAGCTCCAGTGCCGGTACATCAGCGGCAGGCCGACCGAGGCGTAGGCGTCGAGCATCTGCTCCGAGGTGATCACCTCGATCTGCACCGGATAGACGTCGAGTCCCAGCTCCTCGAGCGCGATCTCCTGGCAGGCTTCATAGGCGCGCTTCAGCTTGTCGTAGTCCCACTCGGGACCCTCGAAAAGCGGCTTCGCGCGATCGATCGAGATGCTCATCGGCGTGTTCTCCCGCTCACTCCGCGGCGGCCTTGTCGCGCGCGAAGAGGTCGTGGAAGACCGGGAAGATGTGGCTGGGGTCGCCCACCCGGCGCATGGCGAAATTGGGATGGGCGGGCGCCGCCTCGGCGTAGGAGCGCCAGAGATCGGTCTTGTCGGTGCGCCGGTCGGCGAAGCCGTCGGGCGATTCGCTGACCTCGATATAGGCGAAGTACTGGCACATCGGCAGCAGGTCGGAGAGCAGCGCGATGCAGCGCGTGCTGTCGGCCCCGAAATTGTCGCCGTCCGAGGCCTGCGCGGCATAGATGTTCCAGGCGTCGAGCGGATAGCGCTCGCGGACGATGCGCTGCATCTCGGCGAGCGCGGTGGACACCACGGTGCCGCCGGTCTCGCGGCTGTAGAAGAAGGTCTCCTCGTCCACCTCCTGGGCCGTCGAGGTGTGGCGGATGAAGACGATGTCGACCGTCTTGTAGCGTCGCACCAGGAAGATATGCAGCAGCATGAAGAACCGCTTCGCGAGGTCCTTCATGCGCTCGGTCATCGAGCCCGAGACATCCATCAGGCAGAACATCACGGCCTGGACGTTGGGCTTCGGCACGCGCTGGAAGCGGTTGTAGCGGACGTCGATCGGGTCGAAATAAGGGATCGCCTTCGAGCGCCGGCGCAGCACCTCCAGCCGGTGCGCGACCTGCTTGGCCTCCTCCTCGGCGCCTTCCGCCTCGAGCCTCGCGAGCTCCTTCTCGGCCTCGTCAACGTCCTCCGCCTTGGGCCGCTTCAGCGACAGGCGCCGCGCCATCGAGTTGCGCATGGTGCGGACGAGGTTCAGGTTGGCCGGGTTGCCGCTGACCGAGTAGCCGGCGCGCGACAGCTCCGGCGCCTGGGTTTCCGAGAGCTTCTTCTTCACCAGGTCGGGCAGCTCCAGATCCTCGAAGAACAGGTCGAGGAACTCCTCGCGGGTGAGCGTGAACTCGAAGGAATCGGTGTCCTCGCCGCTGTCCGAGGCCTCGTTGCCGCGGCCGCTGCCGCCGTTGCGCGGCCGCTCGATCTCGTCGCCGACCACATGGTGCCTGTTGCCGGGAACGATGTAGTGGCGGTCGCCGCCGGTCGGCGACTGTCGGAAGGTCGGCTCCTCGATGCCCTTGGACGGGATCGAGACGCGCTCGCTGCCCTCGACGTCGCCGATCTTGCGCTTCCTGAGCGCATCGAGCACCGCGCCCTTCACCTCGGCGCGTGCCCGCTCGATGAAACGGCGCCGATTTCCCAGGCTCTTGCCCTTCGGATTGGCGCGACGATCGACAATGTTCATGATCTGCGCCCCGCTTTCTCCTCCGTCAGCCGGCCTTGTTGACCCGCATATACCATTCGACCAGCCGGCGGACCTGCCGCTCGGAATATCCGCGCGCGGTCATGCGGTCGACGAACTGGGCGTGCTTCTTGTCGCTCTCGCTGTCCTTCTTCGACCCGAAGCTGATCACCGGCAGCAGGTCCTCGACCTGGCTGAACATCCGCTTCTCGATCACCTCGCGCAGCTTCTCGTACGAAGTCCAGGCGGGGTTCCGTCCGGCATTGGCGGCACGGGCCCTGAGCGCGAACTTCACCACCTCGTTGCGGAAATCCTTGGGATTGGCGATGCCTGCCGGCTTCTCGATCTTGGACAGCTCCTGGTTCAGCAGCTCGCGGTTCATCAGCTGGCCGGTATCGGGATCCTTGTAGTCGAGGTCCTCGATCCAGGCGTCGGCATAGGCGACGTAGCGGTCGAACAGGTTCTGGCCGTAATCCGAGTAGGATTCGAGGTAGGCCTTCTGGATCTCGTGGCCGATGAACTCGCTGTAGCGCGGCGCCAGGTCGCTCTTGATGAAGTTCAGGAGCCGTTTCTCGTTGTCCTCCGGAAACTGCTCGCGGCGAATCGCCTGCTCCAGCACGTACATCAGGTGAACGGGATCGGCCGCGATCTCCTGGTTGTCGAAGTTGAAGGTCTGCGACAGGACCTTGAAGGCGAAGCGGGTGGAGATGCCCTCCATGCCTTCGTCGACGCCGGCGCCGTCGCGGTATTCCTGCACCGACTTAGCGCGCGGGTCCGAGTCCTTGAGGCTTTCGCCGTCATAGGCCCGCATCTTGGAATAGACGTTGGAGTTCTCATGCGCCTTGAGGCGCGACAGCACCGAGAAGCGGGACAGGATATCGAGCGTGCCCGGCGCGCAGAGCGCCTCGGCCAACTCCGACGAGCTGAGCAGCTTCTCGTAGATCTTCCGTTCCTCGGTCGCGCGCAGGCAGTACGGCACCTTGACCACCGAGATGCGGTCGATGAAGGCCTCGTTGTTCCGGTTGTTCTTGAAGGTCTGCCACTCGGCCTCGTTGGAATGGGCCATCACGATCCCATTGAACGGCAGGCCGCCGATATTCTCGGTGCCGATGTAGTTGCCTTCCTGCGTCGCCGTCAGCAGCGGATGCAGCATCTTGATCGGCGCCTTGAACATCTCGACGAATTCGAGGATGCCCTGGGTCGTCCGGTTGAGCCCGCCCGAGTAGGAATAAGCGTCCGGGTCGTTCTGGTTCAGGAACTCGAGCTTGCGGATGTCGACCTTGCCGACGAGCGACGAGATATCCTGGTTGTTCTCGTCGCCGGGCTCGGTCTTGGCGATGCCGATCTGCTTCAGCCGCGACGGCATCAGCCGCACGACCTTGAACCGCGACAGGTCGCCTTCGAACTCGTCCAGCCGCTTGACGGCCCAGGGCGACATCAGTCCGGTGAGGCGGCGCTGCGGAATGCCGTAGCGTTCCTCCAGCACCTCGCCGAACTGTTGCGGATTGAAGAGGCCGAGCGGCGACTCGAAGAGCGGG
The DNA here is from genome assembly GCA_035308865.1 of Allostellaceae bacterium. GTDB lineage: Bacteria > Pseudomonadota > Alphaproteobacteria > ATCC43930 > CGMCC-115725 > DATGFU01. Next base: position 8,406 of record DATGFU010000142.1, read on the forward strand.
CTGATCTGGTCGCCCGCCTTCAGCACGTAGATCGGATGCTTCTCCATCAGCTGCTTCAAGCGCTCGGCGAGCGAGGACTTGCCGCCGCCGACCGGGCCCAGCAGGTAGAGGATCTGCTTGCGCTCCTCGAGGCCCTGTGCGGCGTGGCGGAAGAAGCCGACGATCCGTTCGATCGTCTCCTCCATGCCGTAGAAATCCTCGAAGGCCGGGTAGACCTGGATGGTCCGGTTCATGAAGATGCGGCCGAGCCGCGGATCCATGCTGGTGTCGACGATCTTGGGCTCGCCGATCGCCTTCAGCAGGCGCTCGGCCGGGCTCGCGAACATCATCCGGTCGTCGGAGCAGCCGCGCAGGTAGTCCTCGAGCGAAAGCTCGTGCTCCCGCTGGTTCTCATAAAAGCGGCTGAACGAACTGAAGAGGGTGTCAGACGAAGGCATGGCTCACTCCGTACTCCTGGGTGAGCGGGCTCCCGCGTCCCCACAGGCTGCCAACGATATCCCATAAACATGGCGCGAATTCGGCGCCGACCCAAGCGCCAGGATGATGAAAACGGCGCCGGCGGGCCGTGTCGGGATGGAAGCTGAGGCGTCGGGCGGCATCTTGCTCTCCCTCATGTGGCGTTGCCATGCGGCGGCGTCCACAAGATCTGGAAAGCAAATCATAGGCCATTATGCTGACCAATCGCTAACCGCGCCTACGACAACAACGCGCGAGCAGCCCCCTTTAGTTCCATAGCATGTGCTCATGCCGGGCCGCACAACCTGTCCGGGCCGACATCGAGATGCAGGTGATTACGGTGGTCGGCGTTCGAATCAGGGGTCAACACGACCGAGAAATAGTCGCAGGCGCCGCGGGCGATGTCATGGATGAAATCGCCGCGCGGCCCATCGTCGTCCCAGTCGTCCTCGACGGAGATGCGTGTCCCGTCGGCCAGCACGAAGCCGGCGACGTCGATGGCGCGGCCGAATCCGTGCTGGCTGATCCGGTCGCGGCCGCTCGACTCGGCGCGGCATGCATAGGCGCCGAAATCGAGCGATTTCAAGGCCGCAACGCCGAATCGGCGTTGCGCGGCCGGCTGGATCACCGCTTGGTTGAAGTCGGCCAGCCGGTCGGCCAGGCCGCAGCTCATCGTCGCCGCGGGCGACAGCGCGATGCCGAGGCCATGCACCCGCAGCGGCGTGTCGATGACGCACTCGCCTTGCGCCGGAAAGGCGATCGACTGGATCGCGAGCGGGCGCTGGCGGAGCTTCGCGAGGCAGGCAGGACCGTGCGCTGGAGCCGGCGGCGGGGGCGGTCGGGTCGATTGCGGCGTGGTGCCGCAGGCAGCCAGGAGAGCCGCCGCCGTGACCGCCGCCGCAACCGAAAGCCAGCCCGCTGAGCGTCGCATGGCCATCCCCCTGGGCAAAGCGCAGGCGCGACAGTAGGGTCCGCGCCCGAGCCCCACGAGAATCCCATGCCATCCGCCGCAGCTGCTGTGAAGTCCCTCGAAGCGCCTTTCGCCGGGCGTCGCGTTCTGGTCACGGGCGGGCTCGGCTTCATCGGCTCGAACCTGGCGCGCCGCCTCGCATCCGCGGGGGCCGAGGTGCTTGTCGCCGACGCGATGGTGCCGAACCACGGCGGCAACCGCGCCAATCTCGCCGGGCTCGAAGACCGGATCCGGATCGAGATCGCCGACCTCCGCGACCGCGACTCGGTGCGCCGGCTCGTGCCAGGTCACGATTACGTGTTCAATCTGTCCGGCCAGGTCTCGCATCTCGAATCGATGCACGACCCGGTGACCGACCTGACAGTCAACGCGCTCGCGCAGCCGATCCTGCTCGATGCCTGCCGCGACCTCGCGCCGGAGGCGGTCGTGGCCTATGCGTCGACGCGCCAAATCTACGGCAAGCCCGATTACCTGCCGGTCGACGAGGACCACCTGCTGCGCCCGGTCGACGTCAACGGCATCAACAAGATGGCCGGCGAGGCGTACCACACGCTCTATCATCAGGTTTACGGGCTGCGCACGGTGTCGCTGCGGTTGACCAATACCTACGGGCCGCGCATGCGGATCAAGGATGCGCGGCAGACCTTCCTCGGGATCTGGCTGCGGCGCGCGCTCGAGGACGGCACGATCGAGGTGTGGGGCGGGCAGCAGCGCCGCGACCTGGTCTTCGTCGAGGACGTAATCGACGCCTTCCTCGCCGGGGCCCTGACGCCGGAGGCCTGGGGGCATTACTACAATGTCGGCGGCGGCGAGCCGGTGACGCTCGACGCGCTGGCGACGCTGCTCGTATCGATCGCCGGCAGCGGGCGGATCGAGCGGCGCGAGTTCCCGCCCGAGCGCAAGCGCATCGATATCGGCGACTACTTCGCCAACGACCGCCGCTTCCGCACGCTGACCGGCTGGCAGCCGCAGATGGGGCTCGAGGACGGGCTGGCCTGCGCGCTCGACTACTACCGCGACCGGCTGGAGGCCTATCTGTGACCGGCGCGATCCCGCAGATGGATCCGGGCGCCGGGTATCGGGCTCAGCGCGCGGCGATCGACGCGGCAGTGGCGCGGGCGCTGTCCAGCGGCTGGTACATCCTCGGGCAGGAGGTTGCGTCCTTCGAGCGCGAGTTCGCGGTGGCCTCAGGAATTCCGCATGCGATCGGCGTCGCGAGCGGCACCGACGCGCTGATACTGGCGCTGAAGGGCCTCGGCATCGGGCCGGGCGACCGAGTCGCCACAGTCTCTCACACGGCGGTGGCGACGGTCGCGGCAGTGGTGCTTGCCGGCGCCGAGCCGGTCCTGATCGACATCGATCCGGTCCGCTACACGCTCGATCCCGACTCGCTCGCGGCGGCGATGGACGGCGTGCGGGCGGTGATTCCAGTCCATCTCTATGGCTGTCCGGCGGACATGGATGCGATCTGCCGCATTGCGCGGCAGCACGGCGCCTTCGTGGTCGAGGATTGCGCGCAGGCGCACGGCGCGACCTTCGACGGGCGCCCGGTCGGCACCTTCGGCGACGCGGCGGCCTTCAGCTTCTATCCGACCAAGAATCTGGGCGCGCTCGGCGACGGCGGCGCGGTCGCCGCCGGCGATGCCGCCCTGGCCGAGCGGCTGCGCATCCTCCGCGAATACGGCTGGCGCGAGCGCTACGTCAGCGACGTCGAAGGTATGAACAGCCGTCTCGACGAGCTGCAGGCGGCGATCCTGCGGGTCCGTCTTCCTGCGCTGGCGGCCGCCAATGCAAGGCGCGCCGCGATCGCCGAGGCCTATGTCGAGGGCCTCGCGGACACTGGCTTGGTCCTGCCGACGACGCGGCCGGGCCACGTCTGGCACCAGTTCGTCATCCGCCATCCAGCCCGCGACGCCCTGCGCCAGGCGCTGAAGGCGCAAGGCGTCGGCACGGGCATCCACTATCCGGTGCCGGTCCACCTCCAGCCCGCCTATGCCGGCAGGATCGCGATCGGCCCGACGGGTCTCGCCGCCACCGAGGCGGCGGCGCGCGAAGTGCTCAGCCTGCCGATGTTTCCCGAACTCGACGACGAGGCTGTGGCGCGGGTGATCGCGGCGGTTCGGCAGGCGGCGTAGCGCCGACCGCCACCTGGCGGTCGCGCACGATGAATTGCGGCTTGCGGTTGGCGGTGAGGAACATGCGGCCGAGATATTCGCCGACGATGCCGAGGATCACCAGCTGCACGCCCGACAGCAGCAGGATGCCGGCCATCAGCGAGGCCCAGCCTTGCGGCGGCTCGTACAATAGCGCCTCGCCGATCACGAAGAGGCTGGCCACGGCCCCCAGAAGGCTGAAGAAGAACCCCGCGACCGTGGCGATACGTAGCGGCATCACCGAGAAGTTCACGAACATGTTCATCCACAGCCGGACAAGCTTGCGGATCGTGTAGTTGCTGCGGCCGTGGGCGCGCGGCAGATGCTGCACCTCGATCCGCTCGATCGATTGCGTCGCCTGCAGGATCAGCCCGTCGACATAGGCGAACGGTCCGTCATAGCGGATGATCTGCTCGACTAGGAACGAGGTCATGCAGCGAAAGCTCGAGAGGTAGAGGCCCTTCGGCTTGTCGAGCAGGACGTCCGCGACCTCGTTGGTGAAGCGGCTGCCCCAGTTGCGCCAGCCCTCGTGCTCCTTGCGCGCATACCAGGTGTAGACCACGTCGGCGCCCGATCTCTGGGCGTGCTCCAGCAGCCGCAGCACCTCGGTCGGCGGGTTCTGGAGATCGTCGTCCATGGTGATGACATGGGCGCCGCGAGTCTCGTGCAGTCCCGCCAGCACGGCGTTGTGCTCGCCGAAATTGCGCGCGAGGTTGACGACCGTCAGCCTCACGCGCGCCTCGTCGACGAGGCCGCGGCAGACGGCGAGGCTGTCGTCGGGGCTGCCGTCCACCACCAGCACGATCTCGTGACCGCCGGGGACGTCGAGCGCGCTCAGCGCCTCGACGAGCGTGCCCACGCTGGCCGCGCCGTTATAGACGGGCACCACGATCGACAGCGCCAGCGACGGCACCCGCTCAGCCGCCGAGATCGGTTCGTTCCTCATGCCACTGCTGCTGCCATGATCGAGCCGCCGAAGGGAAGCCCCATCCCGCGCCGGATCATCGCGGTTTCGGTGCGCATGACCGCACGGAACACGGCTTCGATCGGCGCGGGGAAGGGATGCACGTCGCTCGACCCGCTTGGCAGCAACTTCCGCTTGGCCGCCATCAGCGGAAAGAGCAGGAAGTTCCAGTAGCGGCAGACGATCCGCGTGAAGCCGGCGGCGGCGAGCGCCTGCCGGATGCGGCCCGCGGTATAGCGCCTGGCCCCGTGTACCGCCTCGTCGTGCGACGAGCGCATCCAGTCATAGGCGGGCAGGTTCACCACCAGCCTGCCGCCCGGTGCGAGGCAGCGGCGGAACTCGGCCAGCGCCCGCATCTCGTCGACATTGCGGTGATAGAGCACATCGGCCGAAAAGATCGCCGCGAAGGCCCCGTCGGGGAAGGGCAGCGCGTCGACCGAGCCCAGCGCCAGAACGGCATCGCCGCGTGCCGCGGCGAGCTCGGCAGCGAGCGGCTCACG
>DATGFU010000143.1:0-5203 GCA_035308865.1 Allostellaceae bacterium
CCAACCTCGTCATACCCAATGACTCCCCGCGCTCTGTCGGCCTCACTAACCGGAATCTGGTGCTGAGGGACATCCGTAGTGCTTGGGTACATCTTTTCTGTAATATAAGATAGGACTTCGGTGAAATTATAATTTGGGATATACTTGTAAACATGAACGCGATGTCGATGCTTCGCGTAATGGGTATTTCCATCCATCCAAACGAACTCCGTAGTAATGTAATAACCATCTAGCGGTCCGTCTTCTACAAACATGCTATCGCCGATATTGTTATGGTCTTCATGGAATCTATCTTCAAACGTATCAAACTTTGAATTGTAGCTCCAAACGGTAGTTCCTATTCTCGATCCAGATCCGCCGAACGATGTATCTGTATCTACTACAAAGCCCTTCCAATCAACATGTTGCTTTGAGAAATTGACCACCCGAGCAGAGACAGAAGTCGCGTACAATTTGAAAGGAGATCCGTCATTCTGTTTGTCACAATCTGCCTGTTTGCTGGCAATCTGCTGACGTGTACCGCCGACGAGACAAAATTTCATCGCAACGGGAATGTCCCCGATGTCGCCACCACCCTCGGGCTCTAGCGTGTAAAAGACTGCCTCCCACTTGCTTTGTGTGGCGAACTCATGAGTCAGATCGATCCGCTTTGCCTCCCTGTATACGCGGTCCGCGGCAAAGCCGGTTGAACTAAAGAGCATGGCGAAAGAGGCAATCCATAGCATCCAGCGGGGATGCACGGCTCGGCGTTGCTTCAGCCGACACCACGCTTCCGCACGAGACTGTTGGTCGAGGATCATCACATCACCGGATTAGAAATTCTCAAAAGATTGTGTCACACTGGAATTTCACGATCTTGACGCAAGTTCGTTTTTCTGGGAAGCGCTCCGAGAAGGGCGAGCGAGGTTCCAGTGCGGTGTATCATCGCTGATCGACGGATGTCCGCTTTTGCGCAGCTTGCGTGCTAAACGCGCCATTCCGCTCCCACCCAATTTTGGCCCTTAAGCAACGTTACATAACGGCTACGATCGGCGATGTCAGTTAAGTACCGTGAGTTGGGTTTCCCCTGTCGCTCAATGCGCGTCCGGTGACGGCGCCGCCGGCGGCGCCACCTTGCGGAGGAGCGGCACCAGGAAGACCGCGACGACGAAGCACACGAGGATCGCCATGAACGCATCCGCGTAGGCCTGCGTCTGGGCCTCGCGCAGCGCCACCGAGTGCAGCAAACCCAGCGCCTTCGCCGGCCCGTCGGTGGCGGCGACGCGGTGCAGCAGCGCCGTCATCGCCGCGTTGGTCGCGTTCAGGTGCTCGGCCAGGCGCAGGAAATGCAGGTTGGTGCGGTCGTTGAGGATGGTGCCGCAGACCGCGATGCCGATCGCGCCGCCCAGATTGCGCATCAGGTTGAAGAGGCCCGAGGCGAGCTTGAGCCGGTCGGGCGCCAGGGCGCCGAGCGACAGGGTCACGATCGGCGGCACCGCGAATTGCTGGCCGAAGCCGCGCATGGCCTGGGGGAGCAGCAGCTCGCGCCAGCCCCAGTCATGGGTGATCGGCGCGAAGCTCCACATGCTGAGCGCGAACAGCAGCAGCCCGACCAGCATCAGCCAGCGCAGATCGACCCGCCGCGCGAGGAAGGTGTAGAGCGGGATCGCCATGATCTGGAACACGCCGGTCGAGAACACGGCCAGGCCGATCTGGAGCGCGCTGAAGCCGCGCACCTGCGCGAGGAACAGCGGCGTCAGGTAGATCGTGGCGAAGATGCCGATCCCGGTGACGAAGGAGAAGAACGAGCCCAGGCCGAAGTTGCGGTTCTTGAGCGCCCTGAGATCGACCACCGGCCGGGGATGGGTCAGGCTCCGCCAGATGAAGAGCACGCCGCTGATGCCCGAGATCCAGGCGGCGGTGCGGATGGCCGTATCGCCGAACCAGTCCCAGCGCTCGCCCTCCTCCAGCACGTATTCGAGGCAGCCGAGGAAGAGCGTCATCAGCACCATGCCGGCATAGTCGGCACCCTTGAGCAGGCTCGGATCCGGCCGGTCGATGCGCACCAGCATCGGCACGACCACCGCGACGAAGGCGCCGGGCACCAGGTTCACGAAGAACAGCCAGTGCCAGGAGTAGTTGTCGGTGATCCAGCCGCCCACCGTCGGCCCCAGCGTCGGCGCCAGCGATGCGATGCAGCCGATCGTCGCCGCCGCGATCACCCGCTGGCTGCCGTTGAAATAGATGAAGGCGGTGGTGAACACGGTCGGGATCATGGAGCCGCCGAGGAAACCCTGCAGCGCCCGGAAGACGATCATGCTCTCGATGTTCCACGCCCAGCCGCAGAACAGGCTGGTGATGGTGAACCCGACCGCCGAGACGCAGAACAGCCAGCGCGTCGACATCACGCGGCTGAGCCAGCCCGAGAGCGGGATCACGATGATCTCGGCGATGAGGTAGCTGGTCTGCACCCAGGCCGTCTCGTCGGTGCCGGCGCTCAAGCCGCCGCCGATGTCGCGCAGCGAGGCCGAGACGATCTGGATGTCGAGCGTCGCGATGAAGAACCCGACGCACATCGTGGCGAAGGCGAAGACCTTGGTCGCCACCGGCAGGTCGGCTGGCGCCAAGGCTACCCTCCCCCCATCCCCGCCGCCATCATTCCCCCTCCCCTCGCGGGAGGGGGTCAGGGGGAGGGGTTGCGCGGCGCTCACCGGACCGATTCCGACCGCTGGTCGATCTCGGCCGTCACCGAGAGGCCGGGCCGCAGCCGGCCGAGCTCGGAGGCGTCGCCGTCGAGCAGGATCCGCACCGGCACGCGCTGCACGATCTTGGTGAAGTTGCCGGTCGCGTTCTCGGGCGGCAGCACGCTGAAGAGCGCGCCGGTGGCCGGCGCCAGGCTCGCGACGTGGCCGTGGAAGGTCTCGCCGGGGAGGACGTCGGCCTCGATCGTCGCCGGCTCGCCTTCATGCATGTGCGCCAGCTGGTTCTCCTTGAAATTGGCGTCGACCCAGAGGCCGCGCGCCGGCACCAGCGACAGGAGCGGCGTGCCGATCGTGGCATAGGCGCCAAGCCGGGCGCTGCGGTTGCCCACCGTGCCGTCGATCGGCGCGCGCAGCTCGGTGTAGGAGAGGTTGAGCCGCGCTGTGTCGCGCTCGGCCTCGGCCGCGGCCAGCGCCGCCTCGATCTGGTGCCGCTGCGTGTCGAGAACGTCGAGCTGCTGCCTGGCCGCGTCGCGGGCGGCGCGGGACCGGTCGCCGGAGGCGATCGCCTCTTTCCAGGCGGCATCGGCCTTCTCGAAGGCCTGGATCGAGGCCGCTTGCGAGGCGGAGAGCTCGTGGTAGCGCGCCTGATCCTGCCGGGTGCGGACGGTCTCGGCATCGGCGGCGACGATCGTCGCCTCCTGCTGCGCGATCACCGCCAGCTGCAGCCGGCGGGTCGCCGCGAGATTCTCGAGCGCCGCCTGCTGCCCCGCCACCGCCGCCTCGGCCTTGGCCAGCGCGGCGCGGTAGTCGCGGTCGTCGAGCCGGACGAGGAGATCGCCCTTATGGACCGCCTGGTTGTCGGTCACCGCCACCTCGGCGACGAACCCGGCCACCTGCGGCGCGATCACGGTGACGTCGCCGCCGACATAGGCGTCGTCGGTCGATTCCAGGAACCGCCCGACCGCCCACCAGTCGTAGCCGTAGGCGGCGGCGCCGGCCGTGATCCCGATGATGGCGGCGGCGATCGCCAGCCTGCGCAGCGAGATCCGCGGCAGCGAACGGCCGCGATCGAAGGTGACGTCGGTCATGACGGGCTCCTCTCGGCGACGAATGCCTGCCGCTTCCGGGTCCGCTCGTCGGCCGCGGGGCCGGCGGCGGTCGTGAACTCCGCGTCGAGCCGCCGGCCGGTATGGCGGTCGACCAGGACGGGATCGGCCTGGGCGCCGGTCTCGCGATCGACCACCACCACGCTGGCGCCCTCCGGCGCGAAATGACGGTTGCCCCAGGCGAGCAGCGCCAGCAGCACCGGCCGGAAGTCGCGGCCGCGCTCGGTCAGCACGTATTCGTCGCGGGGCGGCCGCTCGCTGTAGCGGCGGCGCTCCATCAGCCCGGACTCCACCAGCCCATTGAGCCGGCGGGTCAGCATGTTGGGCGCGATGTCGAGGCTCTTCTGGAACTGGTCGAAGCGAGTGAGCCCGTGCAGCGCATCGCGCAGGATCAGGATGCTCCACCACTCGCCCACGCGCTCGAGGCTGCGGGCGATGGGGCACTGCATGTTGCCGAGGCTTTTGTGTTGCATGACGCGCACCCGTTCATATCATGATGCAAGTGACATAGCTTACTAACTATCATTATGCAAGTGACTATCTTCACCGGAGCGAACCGACATGGCTGAGATCGCCGACCGTCATGGCAGGACCCGCCTCTATCTCCAGGATTTGAGCCCGGGACAGCGCTTCACAGGCGGGACGACGCAGCTGATGGACGAGGCGCAGATCACGCGCTTCGCGGCCGAGTTCGATCCCCAACCCTTCCACCTCGATCCCGAGGCGGCGCGCTCGACCCTCTTCGACGGACTCGTGGCGAGCGGCTGGCATACGGCCGCCGTGACGATGCGGCTGCTGGTCGACAGCGGCTTCACGCTTGCCGGCGGGATCGTCGGCCTCGGCGGCGAGATCCAATGGCCGCATCCAACCCGGCCGGGCGACGAGCTCCATGTCGAGATCGAGGTCATCGACATCACGCCGTCACGCTCGCGCGCCGACCGCGGCACCGTCACGATGCGCTGCGACACCAGGAACCAGCGCGGCGAGACCGTGCAGACGCTGACGGCCCGGCTGGTCGTGCCGCGCCGGCCGTAATGTCTCGCCGAATATGAACCGCCTAACGCCAAAAGGTCACCGTCATCCCCGCGAAGGCGCCAAGGCATGCACACATCTCTCCGAGGCGTCGATCGAGCCCTCTCCCGCTCGCGGGGGAGGGTTGGGTGGGGGTGGCGCCGCAGCCGCGGTGGCGCGAGAGTCCCAAGCCTCGGCGGTCGAGCCGAACCGGAAGTCGTCGGCAGCGTGCCTGGGGCGGGCACCCCCACCCCAGCCCTCCCCCGCTCCCGCTTGCGGCACGGCTGTCCGGGGAATCGAAATCGGTTGCAGGCGCCGCTTCGGAGGCTCTCTTTTGTCGTCATGGCCGGCCCCAGAGCCGGCCATCCACGTGGCTCCGCGACACGGAACGACGTGGATACGCGG
>DATGFU010000144.1:0-8453 GCA_035308865.1 Allostellaceae bacterium
GGCGGACTATATCGGCCGCAACACGATCGCGGAATTCGAGAAGGCCACTGGCATCAAGGTCACCTACGACACCTTCGACTCGGATCCCGAGCTCGAGGCGAAGCTGATGGCGGGCGGGACCAGCTACGACATCGTCACCACCTCCACCAACTATTTCGGCCGCCAGATCAAGGCCGGCGTGTACCAGCCGCTCGACAAGAGCATGCTCCCCAACTGGGACAATCTCGACCCGCGCATCCTGGGCATCGAGGCCGAGGACGATCCCGGCAACGCGCATGCAATGCCTTATCTCCACGGTACCAACGGCTTCGCCTACAACGTCGACATGATCAAGGCGCGGATGCCGGACGCGCCGGTCGATAGTCTCGACATGCTGTTCAAGCCGGAGATCGTGTCGAAATTTGCGGATTGCGGCGTGACGCTGCTCGATTCGCCCGAGGACGTCCTGCAGATGGCGCTGAGCTACCTGCATCTCGACCCCAACAGCACCAAGGCCGACGACTACAAGCAGGTGGAGGACCTGATACTGAAGGTACGCCCCTATATCCGCGCCTTCGATACCGAGCAGTACATGAACGCACTGCCGAACAAGGAGGTCTGCATCGCGATGTCGTGGTCGGCCGATTACGAGACGGCGCGGGCGCGGGCCAAGGCGGCAGGCTTCGACGTCAATCTCGCCTTCACCGTGCCGAAGGAAGGCGCCAACGAGTGGTATGACGGGTTCCTGATTCCGGCCGGCGCGCCACATCCCGAGGCGGCACACAAATTCCTCAATTTCATGCTGGACCCCAAGGTGATCGCCGAGATCACCAACGAGATCCACTACGCCAACGACAACGCCGCCTCGCGGCAGTACGTCGATCCGTCGCTCCTCAACGATCCTGCGATCTATCCCGGTCCCGAGATCGAGAAGCGGCTCTACCACGCCCGCGAGGTGACCGCCGCCACCGAGCGCCTGCGCACCCGGACGTGGACGAAGATCAAGACGGGCGTCTAGGTGTGCTGGATTTGAAGTTCGCCTCATTCCCGGGTCGTGCGGGGAGCGAACTTCAAATCCGAAAAAGCACACCAGATTCATAAAGTTGCTGGTGTGGCCGGAGATTCCGAAATGCGCTCGGCGCCCGCCACGAGAAGAGGCGAATTTCGGAATCGCCACACTGGCCGGCGCCTGCAGGAGGAGTGAAGCCCGCGACGGTCAGCCCGCCGCGTCGGTCCGCCCGGAGCGATGCGACCAGCGGAACTCGCCGGGCGAGGTGCCGACCATCTGGCGAAAGCGGCGCGCGAAATGGCTTTGATCCGCGAAGCCCACGGCGAACGCGATCTCCGCCAGCGGAAGGTCGGTGCTGGCGAGGAGCTCGCGCGCTTGCTCGACCCGCTTCTGCAGCAGGTAGCGATGCGGTGTGACGCCTGTGGTCTGCTTGAACTCGCGCGCGAAATGGAACATCGATAGCCCCGCCACGCCAGCCAACGCCGCGAGGTCGATGCTCTCGCCGAGATGGGCCTCGACATGCTCGTGCACGCGGCGCATGGCCGCTGGCGTGAGGCCGCCGCGCAGCGGCCGCGGTGGCGCCGTTCCCAGTCGGTCGAGGACGGCGACGACGTCCATGCGTGGCCGTGTATGAAGAGCAAGCCCGGCCGTGTCGTACCGACCGCCGCCGCGCGGCTCGGGCGGCGTCAGCAGCGCCGGGCAGGTCTCGTTGCTGCCGGCACAGGCCAGCCGCACCGCAATGTCGGCACCATCCTTGCGGCGGAAGGGCGCGCTGTCCCGTTCGAAGATGCTCCATAGGTTCAGGCCGTCGGCGATGCGCCGGTCGTCGAGCATGAAGGCGGCGCGCGCGGCACGATTTGCACCGACGATGCGCTGCCCATCGCCGACGGCCAGGAGCAGGCTCGAGACGCCGTCGTGGGGACAGATGAAGGCTACGATCCAGTCGCGCCGGAAGCACTCCCGGAAATAGGTCTCCTCTACCGCGCGCGCCGCGGTCACGGTGAGCGCACCGGTAAGCGCGTGTGCCGCTTCCGAAAGCTTCGGATCGATCGCCGACACGTCGAGCACCGCGATCAGCCTGCCATCGATCCCGAACACCGGCGCGCCGGAGCAGCTGAGATCCATGTGGCGCGAGCGGAAATGCTGGCCGCGGTGAACAGTAACCGGCCGCTCTTCGATGATGCAGGTGCCGATCCCGTTGGTGCCCTCAATGGATTCCGGCCACACGCCACCGAGCCAAGTGCCCCAGTAGCGGAACCGGCTCGCGTCGTGCTCATCGCCGCGATGCTCGACCGCGACGCCGTCGACATTGCAGAACAGCACGGTGTAGCCGGCCTCGGCGACCAAGCCGTAAAGCCGGTCGAGCTCGGCGCGGGCACTGTGGATAAGCGGGTCGAGCGGTCCAGCCTGATCCTGGACTTCAGACAGCGTCAGCACGCGCGGGGCCTCGCTGCTGACGGGGTCGACGCCGTAGCGGTTGAGGCTGCGCTCCCACGAGGTCGACACTTCCTCGAGCCCCGGCGCTTTGACCAGGCGACCCTGCGCGACCGAATATACCTGCTGGGCGTGCCCGCCCAGCGCATGGTTCAGGCGTTCGGAGAGCTCTGGATCCTCCACCATGCGGCCCGGCCTGCGATTGTGATGAATACGGCCGGCATCGACGAACATCCGGTCGCGGGAACTGCTCCGGGGCAGTCCGGCGCGCTTCCGGGAACAGTATAGGCCTTACGGCGCCCCGGCTCAAATCCGCCGCTCCGAAGGCGGCCGCCCGGCCCGCGTTGGCTGCGGCATGCTGTCCTTGCAACTGCCACGCACCCGCAAAAGAGCAAGCCCGTACCTGCACGAGCAAGTGCGTCCAAGAACAGGCTTGAGCCGATCGCCAAATCGGACGCGGTTCGAATGTAACACAAGAGGTCTGCCGATGGCGGCCAAGGCAGCTCAATTTACGGCAAGGCGATTACAGCTTCGGGCGATGATCGATATGCTCAATTCGATTCTCGCCGAAGCGACTGCACTCGGGCTCACGGATCTGGATTTACTGCTCGGTACGGCGATCGTGGCCGTTTCAGACGAGTTCGATCGGCTGAGCGCGGCCGGGGGCGACGCAGCAAGCCGCCTCCCGGAAACGGCGCCGCAACCTGACCCAAAGGTCGTGGTGCTGACGCCGCGTCCCGGTGGTCGCCCAGGACGTCCCATAGGAGAGATGGAATCGTGGCAAGCATCCTCGTGCTCGAGAACAACGAAGCGATGGCGGCGCTGACCCGCCGCTGGCTGGAAGTTGCAGGCCATACCGTGCACGTGGTTGCGCGGGCCGATGCCGCTCTTGACGAGATCGATCGCGGCGAGGCGTTCGCGCTTTATCTGCTCAACCTCTGGCCGGCCGATGGCGAGCCCGAAGGCTTGCGCCTCGCCCGTGCGATCGTGGACCGCCAGCCCAACGCTCGCATCGTGTTCGTTACAGGCGATCTCGATCTCATCGGCGAGCCCGGCCTGCTGTTCAGGCCGGTGTTCGTCGAGCCGCTGGACTACCGCAAATTGATGGACCACATCGCGCGTGTTCCGGGCAGGCATAGCCAACCCGGTTCGGAGGACGATGGCGGGTGACGTCGCAGGCGCGGGAAGGCGGCCCACTTCGACATGGGCCTCGCCTTCACCATGCCCCGGAGAGGGCGAATGAATGGCTCGGCGGGATCCTCGTCCAGGTGGGCGTGCCGCACGCGACGCGCATTCCTCTCTCTCATGCCGGATCTCGAGGTGATCGCCGAGGTTGCATACCACCGCCTGCGCACGCGGACCTGGACGAAGATCAAGACCGGCATGTGACCCGGGCGGCGTGCGCGAACCCCGTCGCGCTCGCGTATGCCGACTGCGATCATGTATCGCGGTGAACAACGTTCCCTGAAGCATCATGTCAGCAACTCTCGCACCCGATCGCTGCAGCGATCGGGTGCCCGCTTCGGGACCGAGGGAAGTAAAAATGGAAAGCTCTACTGCAAAGTTCTCGGCGATTATCGCTCTGTTGATTGTTGCCATCGGGGCGCTTTCGTATTTTGGCTGGTCGCAGATCAACGATCTGCAGACGCAGGTCACCGCCATGCGGACACAAGTGGCAAGCGCGACAATCGCTGCAAACGAGGCGAAGACCGCCGCGAACCAAGCCAAGACCGCCGTCGATAGCGCCACGGCCTCGCTGAGTCAGGCCGGCGACGTCGCCAACCTGGCCAAGCAGGCAGCGGATTCCGCCACGGCCGCCGCGAAATCGGCGACAGACGCCAGGGAAGCGGCCGAAGGCGGCAAGGGGCAGAAGGCTGCACGGCATTAACGGCCGGTGCGCGGCAGGCGCCCGGGCACTCGTCGCGCATCGAGACGGGATTTCGCTGTCGCCTAACCGGGCGTAGACTTCAGACGTCCGATCCGCGTGCGGGCTGGCGGAGGGTGTCTTGTCGATCGCATCTCGACTCTGGGTGTCGGCTGTGTCGGCGCTCGTACTGCTGGGCGCGCTGGCGATCGCCATCCTCTGGGTGGTGCACGCGATGGACGTCGCGGCGACGGCACGGCGCGATGCGCGGCAAGCGCTGCTCGACACCGAGCTTGTGCTCTCGGCACTGAGCGACGCAGAGACAGGCCAACGCGGATACCTGCTCACCGGGCTGGACCGCTATCTCGAGCCCTATCAAGCGGCGACGGCATCCATCACCGACCGTCTGGCGGCGCTCACCGCGGCCGGGCAATCCATCCCGCAGATTCGGGCGCGCGCAGCGGAACTCGATCGCGTGGCGAACGCAAAGCTCGCCGAGCTCCGCGAAGCCATCGCAGCGCGCCACGACCAGGGGTTCGAGGCCGCGGAAGAAATCGTCGCGACCGATCGCGGCAAGCAGTTGATGGATCGCGCACGAGCCCTGGTCGGCGAGATCGAGGGCATCCAGACGCTGATCATCGACCAGCGCGATGCCGAGCTCGAACGGCTGCACGGAATTCTGCAGGCTGTGCTGATCTTCGGCACGCTCGTGGCGGCGGTGTCGGCGCTCGTCACGAGACGACTGGTGGTCGGCTCGATCCAGCGGCCGCTCGACGCGCTCGGGGCGGGAATGGCCAGGATCGCGGCCGGCGATCTCGACCGGGATATCGAGGTCACCGGCAAGGACGAGCTAGGCGCGCTGGCCCGGTCCTTCAATGCCATGCTGGCCGACCTGCGAGCGGCGCGACTGAGCCGTCATCAGGCAAGAGACGAACTCGATCAGTCGAATGCGGCCCTCCAGGCGCGCACGCGCGACCTCGAGCGGCGGACCTTGACGATCAACCTGCTGGGGCGGCTCGCGAACCGGCTTCCGGCCAGCGCCAATGAGCAGGAGTTCGTCGAGGTCGTGCAGAGCTACGCGCCGCAGCTGCTGCCCGGCACGCCGGGCGCGCTCTATACGATCACCGAATCCCACAATCTGTTGCAGCGCGTGGGTACGTGGGGCGACCCTGCGGCGTCATCGTCCGAGTTCACGCCGTCGCAGTGCTGGGGCCTGCGCCGGGGACAACCGCATTGCGTCGAGGATCCGTCGCACGACATCGTCTGCTCGCATGTTCAGCGCGACCATGTGACGGCGTATCGCTGCCTGCCGCTCGTCGCCCAGGGCGAGACCGTCGGGTTGCTCTATCTCGAAGGCCGTGACGGCCCCGTTATCGCCGACGAGGCCGATCTCGGCGTGCTGACCGAGACGATCGCCTTCTCGCTGGTCAACCAACGGCTGCGCGAGCGGCTGCGCAACCAGTCGATCCGCGATCCGCTCACGAGCCTCTTCAACCGCCGCTATCTCGAGGAATCGCTTGAGCTCGAATGTTCGCGCGCCGACCGCACGGGGTCGGCGGTCAGCCTGATCATGGCCGATATTGATCATTTCAAACATTTCAACGACACGTTCGGCCACGAAGCCGGCGATGCGGTGCTGAAGGCGATGGCCGAGCTGCTGAAGCGGTTGGTCCGCCAGGGTGACGTGGCCTGCCGCTTCGGCGGCGAGGAATTCATCCTCGTCCTGCCCGGCACGTCGACGGCGGAAGCGGCGGCGCTCGCCGACCGCATCCGCCTCGCGCTTCACGGCCTTGAGCTCTCACATCACGGCCAAGCTCTCGGAAATGTGACGTCCTCGTTCGGGGTCGCCAGCTATCCGGCGGCGGGGCTCACCCCCGACGAGCTCATCGAGGCGGTCGACCATGCGCTCTATGCGGCGAAGACCGCCGGCAGGGATTGCGTGAAGCAGGCGGAGGCCCCGGTGCTCAGGGCCGCGCAATAAGCTCGCGCCGGCTCACCGTTCCGCCATCTGCAGGTCGAGCACCCGCTGGTGCTCGGTCCGGCGCATCCACCAGCCGGCGATGCAGACCGCAACACCGACGATCGCCACGACGATCGTCGCCAGCGCGTTGACGTCGGGGCTCACCCCCAGCTTGACCTTCGAGTAGACGACCATCGGCAGGGTGCTGACGCCCGGCCCCGCCACGAACTGCGATATCACCAGATCGTCGATCGAGACGGTGAAGCTGAGCAGCCAGCTCGAGGCGAGCGCCGGCGCGATGATCGGCAGCGTGATCTCGACAAAGGCGCGCACCGGCCCGGATCCCAGATCCATCGCCGCCTCCTCGAGCGCCCGGTCGGCGCTCTGCAGCCGCGACTGCACCGTGATCGTCACGTAGGACATGCAGAAGGCGAGATGGGCGATGACGATCGTCGTCATACCGCGATGCGCCGCCCAGGTGAACATGCCGGCCAGCGACACGAAGAGCAGCAGCTGGGTGATGCCGGTGATGATCTCCGGCATCACCAGCGGCGCGTTCACCATGCCGGTCAGCAGCAGTCGGCCGCGAAAGACGGGGAACCGGACCAGCGCGATCGCCGCCAGCGTTCCAAGGACGACCGCCCCGGTCGAGGCAATCACGCCGATCTCCAGGGATAGGAGCGCCGCATCCAGGATCGCCGAGTTGTGGATGAGCTGGCCGTACCATTTGGTCGAGAACCCGCCCCAGATCTCGACCAGCGCCGAGGCGTTGAACGAGTAGACCATCAGCACGACGATCGGCACGTAAAGGAAGGCGATGCCGAAGCACAGGAAGGTGAACAGGGCGAGGGGCGGACGCTCGCTCACCGTCACTGCTCCTGCTGCTTGACGTTGTAGTACTGGTAGATGGCGATCGGTCCCACCAGCAGCACCAGGAAGCAGATGGCGACCGCGGAGGCCATCGGCCAGTCGTGGTTGCTGAAGAA
The DNA here is from genome assembly GCA_035308865.1 of Allostellaceae bacterium. Taxonomy (GTDB): domain Bacteria; phylum Pseudomonadota; class Alphaproteobacteria; order ATCC43930; family CGMCC-115725; genus DATGFU01. Next base: position 7,233 of record DATGFU010000144.1, read on the forward strand.
CTCGTCGTAGAGGACCCGCCCGATCATCAGGCTGTTCGGCCCGCCCAGCAGTTGCGGGATGACGAACTCTCCCACGGCCGGAATGAATACGAGCATCGATCCGGCGATCACGCCGGGCAGCGACAGCGGCAGGGTGATTTCGAAGAAGGACCGCCATGGCCGCCGCCCTAGATCCGAGGCGGCCTCCAGCAGCGTGTTGTCGAGCTTCTCCAGCGTCGCGTAGAGCGGCAGGATCATGAACGGCAGGTACGAGTAGATGATGCCGAGATAGACCGCCACGGTGGTCCGCATGATCTGCAGCGGATGGTCGATAATGCCCAGCCACAGCAGCGCGGTGTTAAGCAGGCCGTTTTCCCGGATGATGCTCTCCAGCGCATAGACCCGCAGCAGGAACGACGTCCAGAACGGCAGGATGATGATCAGGAGCAGCAAGTTCTGGGTCGTCTTCTTCGCCCGAGACATGGCATATGCCATCGGATATCCGATCAGAAGACAAATCATTGTCGAAAAGAATGCGGTTCTCAACGAGTATAGATAGGATGCCGCATAAAGATCGTCGCTGAAAAAAAGACGATTGTAATTGTCCAACCCCAGAGTTATATTGATATGATTGTCCGCCGTCGTGGAGAACATCTTGGTGAACGGGGGGATAGAGATGTCGGAATCGGCGAAGCTGATCTTGAATGCGAACAGGAACGGAATGAGGAAGAACACCAGCAGGAACAGCATCGGCGGCAGGATGATCACCCACTTGCCGTGCCGGTCGAGCGTGCGGCGGACTCCCTGCCGCAGCGACACGAGCGTCAGAGCCGGGCTCACGCCGTTCCCCGCCGCATGATCCGACAGGCCCCCATGTCCCTCACCTCTCCCAAGGACCCCTCCTCACCTGCAACCGAGCCCGGCAGCGAGAAGGCCTCGCGCGTCCGCCAGCGCCAACGGCTGATCGACGCCTGCATCTCCGCCCTTTACGCCTACGGCCCGTCGCGCACCACCGTCGAGAAGGTGGTCTCGATCGCGAACCTGTCGCCCGGCATCGTCAATTTCTACTTCGACAGCAAGGCCGCGATGATGGTCGCGGCGCTCGAGTTCCTGGCGAACGAGTTCGATCGCGAGGTGATGGAGCCGATCATCGCGGTCAAGTCGAACCCAGTCCGCGCGCTGGAGCTGCTCGTCGACCTCTATCTCGATCCCGAGATCGCCAGCCCGCGCAAGGTCTCGGTG
>DATGFU010000145.1:0-14866 GCA_035308865.1 Allostellaceae bacterium
GCGGCAGGTGCATGAGATTGACCCCGAAATCCGTAAGCCCGCCGGCATTGCCCAGCCGCTGACGAACGCGGTCGGCACAGGGCGCATCGAACTGCGGCGGGTAGCCCGTGCCCTTGCGCTCCGGCACGGCGGCGACGTCGATCTTGGGCATGGCGATCCCTTCGGCAATCAGGCGATGGAGCTTACGCGGGATGCCGGATGTCGGTCATCAGCTCCGGCGCTCGGCCCCCTTCTCCAGCAGCGCCGGGTCGGCGTCGCGGGCGCGGTGGCGGATCGGCTCGACCAGCACCATGTGCGCCGCCGGATTGTAAATCGTGATTCCAAGCTCCTGGAACTTCTTCTTCATGCGGCGGTTGAACTCGCGCTGTACCTTCCAGCGGCCCTGGTCGGTGCAGACGATCTGGCCGGCGATGGTCACCATGGCGCCGTCGACCTTGTCCACGCCCCAGAGATCGAGCTCGCCGCGCATCACGTCGCGGTAGTCCGGATCCTCATATAGCTCGGCGGCGATCTGCCGCAGCACGTCGCTCACGCGGTCGGTATCCTCCTCGAACCCGACGCTGACCGACACGCTGGCATTGCCGATGCCGCGATTGGTGTTGGTCACGCTGGTGACCGCGCTGAACGGGATGATGTGGACCGAGCCGTCGCCGGCCCGCAGGCGCATGGTGCGGATCGACAGGTGCTCGACATTGCCGGAAAGGCCGCTCACCGTCACCATGTCGCCAACCTGCATCGCGTTCTCCAGCAGCAGGAAGATCCCGGTGATCAGATCCTGGACGAGCTTCTGCGAGCCGAAGCCGACGGCGATGCCGATGATGCCGGCGCCGGCGAGGAGCGGCCCGATATTGATGCCGACCTCGCTCAGCGCCGTGAGCGCCACGATGCCGAGCACCACGACGAGCAGCACCGTCCGCAGCATCGGCAGCAGGGTCTGCCAGCGCGCGGCCTGCGCCTGCCGGGAGGCGGCGCGCAGCTGCGCCATGTGAACCTCGACCGCGAGGTTGATCGCCTCCCACGCCGCGGCGGCGATGAGCGATGTGACGGCGATGGTGATCGCTGCCGACAGGGCGCGGCTGCCGACCGAGCCGGCCGCGAACCAGGCGAAGGCGTTGACGCCCCAAACCTCGAACAGCGCGAGCACGGCGACCATGGCGATCAGCACGCCGACGGCGCCGTGCAGCACGGGATAGTACCGGTTCGCCCGCGCCTCGATCCCGGGCAGCCGTTGCGCCAGATCCGGCCCGATCCGGAACATCCGGTCGAAGGCTCCGAATGAGGCCGCCGCGATGAGGCGGGCCACCGCCAGCACGGCGATGGTCAGCACGACGTAGTGAGCGAGCTCGAAGCCGCTCTCGCGCGGATGCGTCGCCCAGACGAACCATTGAACCGCGATCAGCAGCACCGCCGCGACATGCCAGATCTCGGCGAGGCGGTTGCGCGTGACGGCGATCGGGCCGCCGGCGCCCGGCGGCGCCCGCAGCACGGCAGCGACGCTGCGCCGGCTCTGGAAGACCATCAGGACCGCGAAGATCGCCGTGACGAACCCGACCACACGGATGAGCGCGTCATGCGCCGCCGGCGCCAGGCCCAGCAGCAGCGCCACCTCGGCGATGGCGGTGCCGAAGACGACCAGCACGGCGATCCGCCGCACCCAGATTTCGATATAGGCGGCAGATTCGTCGCCCAGCGGCACGAGGCGCAGCCTGGGGTAATCCGGCGAGACGATGGCGCGTGCGCAGCACATCACGCCGAGGCACAGCACCGACGCGGTGACGATCGCGAGCACCACCAGCCGGGTCGTGTCGTCGCTGCCCAGCGGCGTCCCGAGCAGTAGGTTACCGACGACCGCGAACGCGCCGACCGGCAGCAGCTCGATCGCCAGCCGGGCGACGGCGAGCGGCAGCAGGCGCAGCCCGCGCAGCAGCTGCCGCAGCGTCCGCCGCTCGGAGTCGCGGTACTCGCCTTCCACCGGCTCGACCGCCGCCAGCATCCCGCGCCGGCCGATCCGTGCGGCGCCGCGCTCCAAGGCGGCGAAGGAGCGGCGCAGCAGGCGGGCGATCAGGAGATAGGCGAGCGTCGACGCCGCGATGACGACACCCAGCTTCCACAGCATGTCGATGCCCGCGTCGCGCGTCTCCGGATCGGTCGCGACGTGGTTCACCCAGGCCTTGATCTGGTGAAAGTCGGTGGCGACACGGGCCGCATGCGCCAGCTGATGCGACATCGCGCCCAGCCAGTCCGAGGTCTGCGCCAGCACCTGGGCGCTGCCGGTGGGCGCGGTCGCGGCGGCGGTCGTCGCTGCCTCCGCCGCGGCCGGGGTCGCAGTGGCCGCGGGTGCCGGCGTGGCGGCTCCCGGCGCGGCTGCGGCGATCGTCCGCAGCGTGTCGATCAGCTCGGCCCGTTTCCTGTCATCCTGCAGCACTTCCAGCGCGGCCTGTGCTTGCGCGGGCGTCACGGCCGGCGGGGCAGGCGTGGATGGTGCGGCTTGTGGCGGCGAGACGGGTGGCGTCTGGGCGAGGGCCGTCGGCAGCCCGAGCGACGCCGCGACGAGCAGCAGGGCCGGCCGAAGAGCCCTTCCCGGGCGATGTGACGAGATCATGCTTCCGCGGGCTGCTGTCCTGACGGTCTCGCCCGTTCAAACCGGACAGCGGCGCCGAAGGTTCCCCGATTTTGCTCGTTTGAGCCAAATAATGGGCAAAGTTCGGGCGCCGCGACCGCAAACTTGTCCCGGCTGACCCCCGCGCGGAGCGCCCCGCCGTCGCCTATATCGCCACGGCAAGGATCGGCCGGTCCCCGTCCGGCCGCCTGACCGCAAGATGGAGGAAACAACCATGGCTCGCGCGTTCTCCCCTTTATCGGGCGTGTTCGTGCTCGGCGCGTTGCCGATCTTCGCGCTGGCGCAGACCAATATGCCGAACCCGTCGCCGGCGCCCGCCCAGTCCCAGACCTCGACGAACCAGGGCGCCGGTGAGCAGCAGAACACCTCGCCCCCGTCCGACACGGCCAAGCAGGACGATACCAAGCCGGAGTCGGACAAGGCCGCGAGCGCGCCATCCCACAGGCACATGGCACAGGGCGCCGGCGAGTCGGTCGAACAGCGCGAGGTCATGGCGCTGAACACGCTGGAGGCCCAGGGCTACACCAAGTTCAAGGACATGCATGCCGACGGCCACAACATCACCGCGACCGCCACGAAGAACGGTAAGGACGTCCAGGTCGAGGTGACCCCGAGCGGCCAGGTCCAGATGAAGTAGTGTCAGGCCTCGGCGGCTATTGCCGGGGCTTGATCTCGATTACCGCGAGGCCGTTCCTCGGTATCTGTAAGTCGAGGCGCGAGCCCGTCAGCTTGACTGACGCGGGCGGCCCCGGCTCGCCGGCCTGCCGCAGCGCTTCGATCTGCGATGCGTTGGGGTAGGTCGGCGAGTCCATCTCGCGAAAGAGGCCGAGCGCATCCCCGTGCCCGGCATCGACGCGCACGATCGAGCCGGACGCTTCCGGATCGATGCCGCGCAAGGTCAGGATCACGTCGAGCGGCGGTGGCGGCACTTCCGAGACGGCTTCCTTGTCGGGGCCGTTCCAGACGGCGACGATGAGCCTGCCGTCGGATCGCCGCGTCGCCAGCACGTTCTCGGCCTCCACCGGCAGCCGCTCCTCGCCGAGGCGGTGAAGCGCCGCGAAGGCCGCGAAGGCCGGCTTCCTGATCCCGTCGACGCCGATGAGTCCGTAGCCGCCGAGGAACGGGCCGCGGATGACGCCCTGCTCCTCGAACACGTCGGAGAAGGTCCAGTAGGACATCATCTCGGCGAGCCCGTCGCAGCGGCTTATCGTATCGGCGAGCCACGGCCCCATGAAGGGCGAGATCAGGATCGGCTCGCCCGCCTTGAAGGTCGCGTTGAACTCGCTGATGAAGAGCGGCAGATGCGGCATCGCCGAGGCCGCGATCTCGTCCCGCACCTTGCGGACCGCCGCGCAGACGGCACCATGCGGGCCGGACGGCACGCCACCGGCGACGGGCTTGTCGTCGCCGTAGAAATGCGTCGAGACGAAGTCGAGCGGCACCTGCGCCTTGGCGGCATGAGCGATCATCGCATCGACCCAGGCCGCCTGGGCGGTCGCGGGACCGCCGACGCGCAGGCGCGGGCTCACCTGCTTCAACGCCTTCGCGGTGTGGTCGTAGAGCTCGAAATAGGTCGTCTGGGCGGGGCGGCCGGTCCAGAAATCGAGATTGGGCTCGTTCCAGACCTCGAAATACCATTGCGCGACCTCGTCCAGCCCGTAGCGCTCGACGAGATGGCGCGCGAAGGCGTCGATGAGGCGATCCCAGGCGGCGTAGCGGCGTGGCGGCGAGACGACCGGCCGGTACCAGAAGGGGTGGTAATCGAGCCGTGCCGCGAGCGCGCGCGGCATGAAGCCTAGTTCGACAAACGGCCTCACGCCCGCCGCCAGCAGCCCGTCATAGACCTGATCGACATACTGGAAATTGAACACCGGCTTGCCGACGCCGTCCTCGGCATAGACGCCGAGCTCGTCGTGGAAGATCGCGTGGAAGCGGACATAGGCGAGGCCGGTGGCGGCCTTCACCGCACGCAGATCCTGGCGGTAGCTGTCGCGCAGCGACAGGGCGGCGCGCCCGCTCCCCATCATCCGTTCCCAGAAATGCGGAAATGGCCGGCCGGGGGCGGCGGCATCGATCGCCATCTCCTCGCGGCGCGGCTCGTCGGCGCGTGCGGGTACGTTCACGGCCAGGCACCCTGCCAGCAGCGCCGCGCCGAGGATGCGCCTCACGGTGACGCCGCCGATGTTCATCCTGCTCAAAGCCTGCCATCGCCCGGCCGGGAACGCCACGCGAGAAAGCGCCCTCGACGGGCGGGGCCGGGATCCTATGATCGCGGCATGCCGAGCTTCGCCGCCGCGCGCGATTTCCTGCTCGCCCATCGCGAGGATTGGGCCCTCGCCTATGCAGAATTCCGCTGGCCGGAGAAGGTGCCGTTCAACTGGGCGCTCGACTGGTTCGACGGCGTTCTCGCCACGGATCCGGGGACGCGGGAACGGACGGCGCTGCACATCGTCGACACGGCGACGGGTGGCGAGGTTCGGCTGAGCTTCGCGGCGCTGGCGAAGCGGTCGAACCGTCTCGCCAACCGCCTGCGCCGCCTCGGCCTCGGCCGTGGCGACCGGATCCTGCTGCTGCTCGGCAATGTGCCGGAGCTCTGGGAGACCATGCTGGCCGCCGCCAAGCTCGGCGCGGTGGTGATCCCGGCGACCACGCTGCTCACCGCCGAGGATCTGGCGGACCGCATCGAACGCGGCCGGGCCAGGGCCGTCGTCACCTCGCCCGAGCATGCCGGCAAGATCGGCAGCGCCGCCGCGATCCGCATCGCCACCGGCGACGCGCCGCCGCCCGGCTGGCACGCCTATGACGACGGCTCTAGGGACGGCAATTTCGCACCGGACGGCCCGACCCTGCCGGACGACCCGCTGCTGCTCTATTTCACCTCCGGCACGACGGCCCGCCCCAAGCTCGTCGTCCATTCCCACTACAGCTATCCGGTCGGCCATCTCTCGACGATGTACTGGCTGGGGCTGCGGCCCGGCGACGTGCATCTCAACATCTCGTCGCCCGGCTGGGCCAAGCATGCCTGGAGCTCGTTCTTCGCGCCGTGGAACGCCGCGGCGACGGTCTTCATCGTCAACCAGCCGCATTTCGGCGCGGAGGCTCTGCTCGACGTGATCGCAGCGCACCGCGTGACCTCGCTCTGCGCGCCACCCACCGTGTGGCGCATGCTGGCGCAGCTCGACCTCACGCAATGGCGGATCGGGCTGCGCGAGCTTTGCGGCGCCGGCGAGCCGCTCAACCCCGAGATCATCGCTTGCTTCCGCAGCGCCTGGGGCCTCACCATCCGTGACGGCTACGGCCAGACCGAGACCACCGCCCAGATCGGCAACCCGCCAGGCCAGGCGCTGAAGCCCGGCTCGATGGGCCGCCCGCTGCCGGGCTACCGCATCCATCTCCTCGACGAGGAGGATGCGCCGGCCGCGGAAGGCGAGATCTGCCTCGGCCTCGATGCGGACCGGCCGGGCGGGCTGATGCTCGGCTACGAGGGCGTCGACGCGCATGGCCACCGACTGTTCCACACCGGCGATGTCGCGATGGTCGACGATGACGGCTACCTGACCTTCGTCGGCCGCCGCGACGACGTGTTCAAATCCTCGGATTACCGGATCAGCCCCTTCGAGCTGGAAAGCGTGCTGGTCGAGCATCCGACGGTGGTCGAGGCGGCGGTCGTGCCGTTCCCCGACGCGCTCCGCCTGTCGGTGCCGAAGGCCTATGTCATCCTGACCGCGAGCGCCGCACCCGACCGCGAGACGGCGCTGGCGATCTTCCGGCACAGTCGCGCCCATCTTGCGCCCTACAAGCGGATCCGGCGGCTCGAGTTCGTGAGCGACCTGCCGAAGACCATCTCCGGCAAGATCCGGCGTGCGCAACTGAGGCGCACCGGCGCGTCGGGCGTGGAGTTCGTCGAAGCGGATTTTGCAGAGCTGCGCGGTTAGCGGCGCTGATTCACGAACTGCCCGGTGGCGATGTCGCCCGCGTGCTTCGCGACCACGAGCGGGTCGCGCGGACGGGGGACGCGCTGCTTGCTCGTGGGAAACACTGCCGCCAAAACACAAAGCCGAAATACAGCACGGGGCCAAACACCGCGACGCTGACAACCATCAGCCTATAAATTCGGTGCTTGAGGAACCTTGCCATATTCCCAGTATGGCACGGATGTCTCTTACGAGGATGGGGATCTGCTTTCAGGGGATCTGCTTTCAGCTTTCAATCACTGGGGCGGTCACGTTCTCGTTCCAGAGGGGGCATCCATTCCCCGTCGATCATGTCATCATCGCTGAGATGATATCGACGGCGCCGCTCGTCGTTGCTGCATTGCTGGAACGCTACCTATGACCACCAAGCGCATCCCCGCCCCCGTGACCCGCTCGCGCTTGCGAAGCTCATCGGGCGACATCGCCACAGGCCAAGTCGAGGACGTGAACGAGGACGGCAAGAACGTCAGCGCGGCGAACCTCGGCCGACTGGGCGGAGCGGCACGGGCACGCAAACTCGGTCCAGAAAAGCGGGCGGAGGTAGCTCGGAAGGCGGCCGAGAAGCGGTGGAACAAGAGTTAGTACCTTCGAAACGGGCCTTGTGCTAAGGTCCGTCCGACGTCTGGGAATGCGGAGGCGGTGGGATTCGAACCCACGAGACCTGCGACAGTCCGGCGGTTTTAAAGACCGCTGCATTCGACCGCTCTGCCACGCCTCCTAGGCGCCTACCAAGGGCCATCCTCGTCCCAACTCTCAATGGACGCGAGGATGGCCCTTCCCATTACCGCCCCGGTCGCCGGTAGGCTGGAGCGCCGGGGCTATCTCTTTCCGCATTGCTGGCCTCCTGCCCGATCAGGTAGGCGATCATGTATCGGCCACACGGTCGTGTCAACGGCGTTCTCCCGACACGCGAAATCCTCGAATTCATTGCGTTACGCCTTATCTTGCGTTAGCATGACGGAATGTAACGTTAGTTAATGGAGTTAGAAATGGATAAGCGCACGAGATCGCCGAACTACCCGGCACTGAGTCTTCCTGAGGCAGTCAGCAAGATTGGGCTGCTCTATCGAGCCCAACATCATCATGCAGCACCGCGAGAAGTGATCGCTAAGGGGCTCGGCTACAACTCCCTGAATGGCGCGTCGGCAACCACCATCTCCGCTCTCCATAAGTATGGCTTGCTAGAGCGAGTTGGGGACAATGCGAAGGTGAGTGAGCGCGCCATGCGCATACTAGCACCGTATAGCCCTGAGGACAGAAACGCGGCCTATGCGGAAGCGGCAGCAACACCCACCCTGTTCGCAGAACTTCAAGACAGGTTCCCCGGCCCCCTTCCCAGTGAGGAGCTCTTGAGGAATTATCTACTCCGACAAAATTTCGCGCCGAGCGCGGTTCCTAGCGTCATTCGTGCCTATCGTGATACAATGGACCTCGTTTTCGCAAATCCGGTCAGGCAACAAAGCGCGGCCGAAACCGCAGAAGGTGCACCGGCAATGCCGTCTGCCGGAACAACGTCACCCCTTCCACCCAGTAGCGCCAAGATCGCCCCTCTTGCGCAAGATGAGCGGTCCTTAATGCACTATGCATTCGATGGCGGTGGTCATCTTCGGGTCTTGTTAAGTGGCGAGATGGACACGGAGGAGGCCCTAGAATGGCTTGAGACGCTTATCACCCTGAGGCGCAAGGAGCTAGCTAAGAAGTCAGGCCGGTTAGCTGTACGTAACAACATGGGACGCGTTAGAGATGACGAAGATGGCGATATAGATTGACGCTAAGCATTTAGGGGCATATTGTAGGAGCACGAACCAACTGCCCCTCGCCAAGCGCGCCCAAATCCTCGGAATGATGGTCGAGGGCATGTCCATCCGCGTGATCTCCCGCCTCACGGGCGCGAGCAAGAGCACGCTGGTGAAGCTGATCAAGGAGGCCGGGGCGGCGTTCATGGCCTACCACGACGAGCATGTGCGGAACCTGCCGTGCAAGCGGCTCCAGCTTGAGGAGATCTGAAGCTTTGTCGGGTGCAAGGAGAAGAACGTCACCCCAGAGAAGAAGTTGGAGGGGCAGGCGGACATCTGGACGTGGACGGCCATCTGCGCCGACACGAAGCTGATCGCCTCATGGATGGTCGGCGATCGGACGGCCGAGACCGGGACGATGTTCACGTACGACCTGGCGCAGCGGCTCGCCACCAAGGTCCAGATCACGACAGACGGGCATCGGGCTTACCTGCAAGCCATGGACCCGGCATTCGGCGAGGACATGGATTACGCCATGCTGGTGAAGATCTACGGCCCGGAGCCGACCGGAGCCAAGCAGTACAGCCCGGCGCAGCTCGTCAAGACTCGGCAGACATGCTGCACGGGCAACCCGGACCAGAAGCACATCGGCACCAGCTACGCCGAGCGGCAGAACCTCTCAATGAGGATGGGCTTCCGCCGGGTTCACTCGGTTGACCAACAGCTTCTCAAAGAACGTGTAGAACCATCTGTATGCGATGGCGATCTACTTCATGCACTATAACTTCGTGCGCATCTACCAGTCGCTCTGCGTCACCCCGGCAATGGCCGCTGGCGTGACAAACACGCTTTGGAGCTTGGAGGATATGGCGGCGATGATCGAGAAGCAGCCACCGGCCAAGCGGGGACTATATAAGAAGCGGGCCGCTTAGTGGCTTATCTTCTGGACATCCTCGACAAAGCCGCCAGCCTTCGCCACGTCTCTCCTGGCGCTCGCTACCGCTAGATCGTAGGAGGGTGCTTCCCGATCAAAATCGAGGTAAAGCTTGCCCTTCTTCACAGCCACTAGGGCATCGTCGCATCCGGCCGCAAAGAGGGCATCCTCGAATCGTTCACGCGATGGATCGATTCCAGAAACCTCGATGGTAAATGAGTGAAGCGACATCAGTAGCCTCTCCTCAGCAGACGCACGCATCAACTCGGCGCTGGATCTGTCGTGCATGGTTCATGCCGCTCCGTGGCGTCGACCATACGACAACCATGCACGCTCCTTGACTAGACTTGCCTTTACAAAAGAGCTTGCCCCATCCATGGCCGCCACAAGGCACATATTTCCAGCCGCGGGATTCGGCATACGCCACCGCAGCCTCAATCTCTTTGATCGGGTGCCGGGGGCGTCGCGCCATGATCCCAACGCAAAATGAACGTTCGATGAAGCGATTTGTTCCACACACTTTGCCTCAAGGGTAACGAGGGTCAAGGACCTTTCGCGGCTCTCGCCTGTCAACCCCCTCTAATTTCAAACTGACCCACTACCCGCCCCTCCCGGTCCTTGACCCGCCCCCTGCCACCTCCGATCATCCCGCCCGATGTCGCGCACGCTGATCCTGATCGGGCTCGTCCTCGTGGCGTTCGGGGTGCTGTGGCGCGTTCTGCCGTTCGGCCGGCTGCCGGGCGACATCGCCATCCGGCACCAGCACTTCGCCTTCTACCTCCCGATCACCACCTGCATTCTGGTGAGCATCGTGGTCTCGCTGGTCTACTGGGTGCTCAAGCGATGAAGAGCGAATGACCGTCGCGATCGATCCGGAAGTGGATGTGCTGCTGGTCGTCGACGTGCAGCCGGATTTCATGCCGGGCGGCGCGCTCGCCGTGCCCGAGGGCGATGAGGTCGTGCCGGTCATCAACCGGCTTCTCATCGGGCCTTTCCGGCACGCGGTCACGACGCAGGACTGGCACCCCGCCGACCACATCTCCTTCGCCAGCCGGCACGTCGGGAAGCAGCCGTTCCAGGAGATCGACCTCCCCTACGGACGCCAGACGCTCTGGCCGGATCATTGCGTGCAGGGAACGCCGGGCGCCGCGCTCCACCCGTCACTCGACCAGCGCCGCATCGAGCTGGTTGTCCGCAAGGGGTTCCGGCGCGCCATCGACAGCTACTCCGCCTTCCGCGAGAACGACCGCCGAACCGCTACCGGCCTCGAGGCCTGGATCCGCGCCCGCGGATTCCGCCGCGTCTTCGTCACGGGCCTCGCCCGCGGGTATTGCGTGGACTGCTCGGCCGAGGACGCTGCGGCGGCCGGCTTCGCGACCTTCGTCATCGAGGATGCCTGTCGCGGCATCACGCCGGAAGCGACGGAGGCGGGCACCGCCCGCCTCCTGGCCGCCGGAGTGACGCTCCTGCGGTCCGACGCTCTGCGGTCTTAGACCGCGTCCACCACCACGATTTCGGCGTCCTCGAGGCCGACGATCTCGACGGTCGAGACCCCGGTGATCGCGGCGCCGTCGCGCGGCTCCAGCGTCACGCCGCCCAGCTCGACCTTGCCCTTGGCCGAGACGAGATAGGCGTGGCGCTTCGGATCGAGGTCGAGCGTCAGCCGCTCGCCGGTCTTGACGGTGGCGCCCAGCACCCGCGCATCGGCGCGGATCGGCAGCGCGTCGTCATCGCCGGGACGGCCGCTGGCCAGGGTCACGAAGCGGCTGGAGCGGTCGGCCTTGGGGAAGGGCTTGGCGCCCCAGGAGGGCTCGCCGCCATGGCCGGTCGGCTCGATCCAGATCTGGAAGATCCGGGTGGTCTCGTCCTCGAGATTGTACTCGGCATGGCGGATGCCCGAGCCGGCCGACATCACCTGGACGTCGCCCGCCACGGTGCGGCCGGCATTGCCCATCGAGTCCTTGTGGGTGATCGCCCCGTCGCGGACATAGGTGATGATCTCCATGTCGGCATGCGGATGCGGCGGGAAGCCGGTCTTGGGCGCGATCTCGTCGTCGTTCCACACCCTCAGGCTACCCCAGCCCATGCGCGCCGGGTCGTAATAGCCGGCGAAGGAAAAGTGGTGCTTGGCCTTGAGCCAGCCGTGGTCGGCACCGCCCAGGGAAGCGAAAGGCCTGCGTTCGATCATCTCGGTAACTCCTGTGGAACGAGCCCTCGGGGGCTCTCGTGTCGCAGGAAAAGATGGGGCTGGACCGATGCCTTGAAAATAGAAACTATGGAATGTCATCGTTTCTGTTTATCGTGTTTAGTCGTCATTGCGAGCGGAGCGAAGCAATCCAGCGTCCCGGCCTCGAACCCTGGATTGCTGCGCTGCGCTAGAAGGAAACAGGAGGGTTCACGCTGGCGCCGCCATGTCCCTCTCCGCCCTTCAGGGCGGAGAGGGAGGGGCCCATTGCGCCAGCAATGGGAGGGTGAGGTGGGTCGCGCCGACGCATCGAGCCACCCCCCACCTCACCCTGACCCTCTCCGCCCCCGAGGGCGGAGAGGGAGGACCGAGGCACCCGGTTCCATCACAGGTGGCCGGCCGGTGCAGAACTCGCAGTGACAGGGAAGACAGCGAGGTGATGTCATGCCCCTGCCCGATCTCGAAGCCTGGGCCGTCTTTGCGAAAGTAGCGGAGACCGGCTCCTTCGCCGGCGCCGCGGCCGAGCTCGGCCTCTCCGCCGCGACCGTGTCGAAGGCCCTGCAGCGGCTGGAGGCGCGGCTGGGCGAGCGGCTGATCCATCGCACCTCGCGCCGCTTCTCGCTCACCGAGACCGGCCGGGTGCTGGCCGTGCGCGCGGCGCGCATCCTGGCCGAAGGCGAGGCGGCGGAGGCCGAGGCGCAGGCGAGCTCCGCGGCGCCGCGCGGGCGGGTGCGGCTGGCCGCGCCGATGTCCTTCGGTCTGCGCCATGTGGCGCCGGCCCTGCCCGATTTCCTCGCCGCCTATCCCGAGCTCTCGATCGATCTGCAACTCGACGACCGCATGGTCGATCTCGTCGCCGAGAGCATCGACGTGGCCCTGCGGATCGCCGACCTGCCGGATTCCAGCCTGATCGCGCGCCGTCTCTGCCCGGTGCGGCGCTGGGTCGTGGGATCGCCCGCCTATTTCGCGCGTCACGGCGCGCCGCAGAGGCCACGCGATCTCGCGGGCCATGCCTGCCTCGGCTACGCCTATCTTGCCAGCGGCGAAACCTGGCGCTTCACCAGCCTCGCCGGCGAGGAGGAATCCGTGCGGATCAAGGGGCCGCTCTGCGCGACCAATGGCGATGCGCTGGCGCCGGCCTTGGAGGCCGGGCTCGGCGTCGCGCTGCAGCCGGACTTCCTCGCCTACGAGGCCGTGCGCGACGGACGGCTGGTCGTGGCGATGGCGGACTGGTCGGCCCCGCCCTCGGGATTGAACCTGGTCACCCCGTCCGGCGGGCCGCGGCCGCCGCGGATCGCGGTGCTGATGGAGTTCCTGGTGCGCCGCTTCACCTCGGGATCGGCGCCGTGGACGCTGTAGCCGTGGACGCTGCCGGCGCCCGTCACATCGAGATAGAATGATGCCCTCGGAATGGCAAAGGCTGGGGACGTGACCGGAGTCCCGATCATCGACGTCGATCCGCTGTTCGGCGATGCCGCGGAACAGCGTCACGCGGCCGACATGGCGATCGGCCGGGCCTGCGAGGAGATCGGCTTCTTCGTCGCCGCCGGGCGCGTGCCCGCGCGGTTCTGCCGGCCGGAGCGCATGGCGTCGCTGTTCCGCTTTTTCATGCTCCCCGAGGCAACGCGCCGCAAGCTGGCACGGAAGCGCTATGTCGCCGGCAATCCGAACCGCTATCGCGGCTACTTCCCGACCACGGACGGCGAGGTGACGTTCAAGGAGGGGATCGATATCGGTCCCGAATTCGCCGAGGGCGATCCGCGCTACCCGCTCGCGCACCCGCTGATCGAACGCAATGCCTGGCCCGACGAGGCGTTGCTGCCGGGCTGGCGCGCCGCCGTCGCGGGCTATTGGGACGACATGCTGGGCCTCGGCACGAGGATCATGCACGCGGTCGCCCGGTACCTGGGGGTCGACGAGGCTTGGTTTGACGCGCATTTCGCGGCCACCAACTCGACCCTGCGGCTCCTGCGCTATCCGGTCCGAACCGCCCGGTCGCTGGAGGGCGTGTCGGACCGCGCCTTCGTCGAGCATCGCGGCGAACGGCGCTTCGTCGTCGCCGCGGAGCACGTCGACTCCGGGATCCTGACGCTGCTGCACCAGGACGGGGTCGGCGGCCTCCAGGTCAGGCGCGGCGAGTGGGTCGACGTGCCGCCGCTCGCCGGATCCATGGTCGTCAATATCGGCGGGGCGCTTCAGCGCTGGAGCAACGACCGCTTCGTCGCGACGCCGCACCGCGTGCTGGGCAGCGGCGAGGCGCGGTGCTCCTTGCCCTTTTTCTTCGAACCCTCGGTCGACGCGGTGCTGGCCCCGGTTCCCGGGACCGGCGCGCCACGCTACGCACCGATCGCCTACGGCACCTACCTGATCGCGGCGATGCAGCGCTTCCTCGAGACCCGCGGGGTTGCGACGCCGCAACACATTGAGGGCGCAACGATGTAGAGTGGCGCTTTCCCCGGTCGCGAGGCGGATCACGATGTCCTTGACGCTCTACCATGCCGAGCCTGCCGCGAACTCGCTCAAATCCTTGATACCGCTCAAGGAGAAGGGGCTCGAGTTCGACAGCTGCTATGTCGATCTGCACAGGTTCGAGCAGCACGAGGCGTGGTTCCTGGAGATCAATCCCGAGGGCCAGGTGCCGGTGCTGGTGCATGACGGGGTGATCACCACGCACACCACCGTCATCAACGAGTACCTGGAGGACGCCTTCCCCGACGCGCCGCCGCTGCGGCCGGCGGATCCCGTCGGCAAGGCGCGGATGCGCTTCTGGAACAAGTTCGTCGACGAGCACGTCATGAACTACGTCTCGATGCACGGCTGGCACCGCATGATCGGCGTGCTGGCGCGCGGCATCGAGAGCGGCGAGTTCGAGCAGCTGGTCGAGCGCATCCCGCTCTACGAGCAGCGCGAGAAATGGCGGACCGCCCGCTCGGGGTTCAACGAGGCCGATCTCGCCAACGCCACGCGCAAGATCGAGGTCGCGGTCGACAAGGTCGAGGAGCAGCTGGGCCGGACGCCCTGGCTCGCCGGCGAGATGTTCACCCTCGCCGACGTCAATTTCTTCTCCCATTGCGGCATGATGATCGCGCGGATGTTCCCCGAGATCGGCACCGCGGAGCGCTGCCCGCGCCTCCTCGACTGGGCCGAGCGGATGCGCGCCCGGCCGGGAGTCGCGGCCGCCCTGGTCATGCCCGACCGGACCAATCCGGCCCTCCGCACCTTCACCGGCCACGTCAGGTAAGTGATCAAACGCAATTGAACCCGACCACTCCTTACCCGTCATCCCCGCGAAGGCGGGGATCCAGGAGACCCGGTTCCGAGTCTGGGACTCTGGATCCCCGCCTTCGCGGGGATGACGAAAAGAACGTCTGCAACGATGAGATCGATTATGGATGACTCGACCGTCCGCGCCGTCGC
>DATGFU010000146.1:0-2477 GCA_035308865.1 Allostellaceae bacterium
ACGAGCGTCGCGTCCAGCGGAATCCGCCCGCCGCAGGCCGCTCCGACCGCGACTGGATAGGCGATCGCAGGGCCGTGCCGCGCCGCCAGCGCGTCCAGCGCCGTCCCGGGCCAGGCGGCGCAGGTCGCCGCGATGAAGGCCGCGCCCTGGCTGGTCGTCTCCAGCGCCAGCTCGCTCGTGCCGCGCAACGCGGCGGCAAGCGCCGCGAGCTCGTCGAGCGCGGCATCGTCGCCGTCCGCGGCCGCCCGCCAGGATGCGGCGGCCAGCACAAGATCGGTCCAGCCGCCGCCTGCCTCCAGGGATGTGGCGACGTAGTCGCCGAGCGTCTCCCGATCGGTCACCTGCCCGGCCTCGACCGCCCATTCGAGCCCGTGGCTGAAGCCGAAGCCACCGACCGGATAGGACGGCGAGAGCCAGCTCGTGAGCTCGATCAGCCAGGCGAACTCAGTGGTCATGATCGTGGACATGATCGTGGACATGGCCGTGACCGCCGCCATAGGCGCCGGGTTCGGGCGTGAAGGGAAGCTCGGCCGCGACCAGCTCGGCCCCCAGGCCGCGCAGCATCTCCTCGATGACGTGGTCGCGGCGGATGACCAGGGCGTCGGGCAGGATCTGGACGGGGAGGTGGCGGTTGCCGAGGTGATAAGCGAGCCGGGCGAGGCTGGACGCGCCGCCCCGGATTTCCAGCACCGGCTCCGGTGCGGCGACGACCCGGACGATGCCGCCATCGTCGAGCAGCAGCCCGTCGCCGTCGCCGAGCCGCGCCGCCGTGCCGAGATCGAGCAGGATCTCGCCGCCGGCGTCGAGCGCCATCACCAGCCGGCGGCGATGGCGGTCGTCCCAGCCGAGCGTCACCGTGCCGACCTCGTGGTCGCGCGGCCAGTTGCCCGCGGCGAGCACGAACCGGGCGCGGTTCACGGCGCAGTGGTCTCCCTCTCCGCCCCGTGGGGCGGAGAGGGGCGGGGTGAGGTGGGGGATTCCAGAGCACCCGGCGAAACCCACCTCACCCTCCCATCGCTGACGCGATGGGTCCCTCCCTCTCCGCCCTGAAGGGCGGAGAGGGAATCTCGCGTCGGAGCGCGTTCCATCATGGGGCTCAAAAGAGGAAGTAACGCTGCGCCATTGGCAGCTCGTCCGCGGGCTCGCAGGTCAGCAGCACGCCGTCGGCGCGGACCTCGTAGGTCTCGGGATCGACCTCGATCATCGGCGTGGCGTCGTTGAGGATCATGCTCTTCTTGGAGATCCCGCCGCGCGTGTTGGCGACGGCGTGAAGCGGCCGCGTGAGTCCATAGGCGGCACCGATGCCGCGCTCGATCGCCGCGCCGCTGACGAACAGCACGCTGGTCTCGACGAGCGAGCGGCCGAAGGCGCCGAACATCGGGCGGTAGTGGATCGGCTGCGGCGTCGGGATGCTGGCATTGGGATCGCCCATCAGCGCCGCCGCGATCGTGCCGCCCTTCAGCACCAGATCCGGCTTCATACCGAAGAAGGCCGGCGACCACAGCACGAGATCGGCCAGCTTGCCCGGTTCGACCGAGCCCACGAGCCCCGAAATGCCATGCGCGATCGCCGGATTGATCGTGTACTTGGCGATGTAGCGCCGGGCGCGGAGATTGTCGTTGCCGGGCGCGTCGCCGGGCAGCGGTCCGCGCTGGCGGCGCATCTTGTGGGCGGTCTGCCAGCACCGGATGATGACCTCGCCGACCCGGCCCATCGCCTGGCTGTCGCTCGAGATCATCGAAAGCGCGCCAAGATCGTGGAGAATGTCCTCCGCCGCGATGGTCTCCTTGCGGATGCGGCTTTCGGCGAAGGCGATGTCCTCCGGAATCCGCGGGTCGAGGTGGTGGCAGACGAGCAGCATGTCGAGATGCTCGTCGAGCGTGTTCCGCGTGTAGGGCCGGGTGGGATTGGTCGAGGAGGGCAGCACGTTGGGCTCGCCCGCCACCCGGATGATATCGGGCGCATGGCCGCCCCCGGCGCCTTCGGTGTGGAAGGCGTGGATGGTGCGCCCCTTGAAGGCGGCGATCGTGGTCTCGACGAAGCCGCTCTCGTTCAGCGTGTCGCTGTGCAGCGTCACCTGCACGTCCAGCCGGTCCGCGACCGAGAGGCAGCAATCGATCGCCGCCGGCGTCGTGCCCCAATCCTCGTGGAGCTTGAGCCCGCAGGCACCGGCCTCCACCATCTCGACCAGCGCCTCGGGCCGGCTGGCATTGCCTTTGCCGAAGAAGCCGAGATTCATCGGCAGCCCCTCGGCCGCCTGCAGCATCGCGCGGATGTGGAACGGCCCCGGCGTGCAGGTCGTGGCCTTGGTGCCCTCGGCCGGGCCGGTGCCGCCGCCCAGCATCGTCGTGATGCCGCTGTAGAGCGCCTCTTCCACCTGCTGCGGCGCGATGAAGTGGATATGCGTGTCGATGCCGCCGGCCGTGAGGATCCTGCCCTCGCCCGCGATCACCTCGGTGCCCGGCCCGATCACGATG
>DATGFU010000147.1:0-2175 GCA_035308865.1 Allostellaceae bacterium
GATCGTGGCGCCGGCCGGCACGGTGTCGACTGCGTGCTGGATGGTCCGCCACGGCGCCGCCGCCGTGCCGGGATTGGTGTCCTTGCCGCCGGTCGAGACGGTGTAGCTCGGCCCCGAGAAAACGGCGGCCGCGACCGTCACCGCGGCGGTGCCGCTGACGGTAGGCGCCGCCGCCGACACCGCCTCGACGCTGACATCGAGCGTCGCGGCCGGATCGGCCGGCGCCGCATAGAGCCCGGCGGTGGTGATCGTGCCGGTGGACGGCGTTCCGCCGCGCACGCCGTTCACGAGCCAGCTCACGCCGGTGTTCGTCGTGCCGGCGACCGTGTCGGTGAATTGCTGCGTCTTGTTGGGCTGCAGGGAGACAGAAGCCGGCACGACCTTCACGGTCACCGTCTGGGCCGCGGCAGCCGGCGCCAGCAAGACGATGCCGAAAGCGGCGGCTACGGACGAAGAAACCCTGGCGGAAACTCCTTTCACATCCGGATCCTCCCTGCACCGCAGCTACAAACTGCACGACCCTCGATCTGCAGAAACTGAATACCGCGGGAGGATGAACTTTCGATAACCGCTCCGCGCGTCTTCGCCTTGCAAGACAAGTCGAAACGGGGCCGGCTCGCAGGCGGTTCTCGCCAATTCAAGCCAAATTCGAGTCGATCGTGCTTGTCCTGGCGGCAGCGCCGGGCGAGCCTGTCGCACGGATGTTCCTCTTCCGGGCTTTGGGGGCAGAACGGGGATGGCCGCATGAAACTGGGATTGCTCCTCTCGGCCGCCCTGGCGCTGGCCGGCAGTACGGGGTTGCTCGACGGCGCCGCCGCGGGCACGCTGAGCCCGCAGGAGCACGCCGAGCATCTGGCCCGGCGCTTCGCCTTCTCGATGCCGCCCGCGGCGGTCGCCGGCCTCGCCGCACCGGGCGCCGACATCGCGTGGCTCGACCAACAGCTTCAGCCGGGCACGATCGACGACGCCGGCTCCACGCTGGAAAGCCCGCCCCAGCAGCTCAATCCCGACGGCGGCTTCCCCGACTGGAACATCTACGAGCGCATCATGCTGCAGCACTGGGTGCGCACACACCGCCAGGTGCAGGCGAAGCTCGAGCTGCACTGGCTCGATCATTTCTCGGTCAGCCTCGACAAGGTCGGCGATCCGGCCGTCATGGCGAACTACGACAAGCTCGTGCGCCAGAACGCGCTCGGCAACTTCACGGACCTCGCCACCGCCGTCGCGACCAGCGCCGCGATGCTCGAATGGCTGGACAACGACGGCAATATCGGGCCGGTGGCGAACGAGAACTTCGCCCGCGAATGCATGCAGCTCTTCGTGATGGGCCCGTACCAGCTGCGCATGAACGGCGCCGTCAAGACCGACGCGAACGGCCTGCCGATCCCGAACTACAGTCAGGACGACGTGCAGGCTGTCGCGCTGGCGATGACCGGCTATCAGGTGATCTACAGCTGGAACGACCTCAATCCGCAGACCCGCTTCACGGTCGTCTACCTGCCCGGCAACCACGACCCCCGGCCGCTGCGCTTCCAGGGCCAGACCTACACGGTGCCGGACAGCATGAAGGCGATGCGGCACGTGATCAGCATCCTGACGCACAACCCGTCGACCGCGCCGTTCCAGGCCAAGGAGATGCTGCAGCGCTTCGTGACCGAGACACCGAGCCCCGAATACGTCGCCGCCATCGCCTCGGTCTGGGCCCAGCATGTCGACGACCCCGATCAGATCGCCCAGGTCGTCAAGGCGATCGTCGAATATCCGGAATTCGACCAAGCCGATCACGCGATGCTGAAGCAGCCCATCGAGCTGATGGTGGGCATGCTTCGCCAGCTGCCGGGCCTGCTGCAGCCGAGCTCCGGGAACGGACCGGGCGAGAGCCTGATCTGGGCGCTCTCGGACGCGTCCCAGGAACCCTATACGCCGCCCAGCGTCTTCTCCTTCTACCGCCCAGGTCAGCTCGCGACGATGGTCAATGCCTCGTCGCGGCTGAACCGCGGCAACGATCTCGCATGGCTCGCCAGCATCAAGCCCGGCGACTCCTATGCGATGACCATGTTCGATATCGCCAAGCTGCGGACGCGCATCGGCTCGACCAAGGCGCGGCCGATCGCGGATTACCTGCTGCAAGCGCTGCTCGGCGGCGACAACCCGACGCTGCGGTCGATCCTGGTG
>DATGFU010000148.1:0-10014 GCA_035308865.1 Allostellaceae bacterium
GCTCGCGCAACTTCGCCCGCAGGCCAGAGACTCGCTCCGCCACCGGCGGCAGCGCCTTCGCCGCGGCCTCGGCGGCCAGCACCGATTTTAGCGCCTGCAGCTGCGCCACCAGGGCGCGCGAGGGCTCGGCGGCCACCAGCAGGCACCATTCATCGGGATCGCGTGCGGGCGGTGCGCCGAGCACGCCCTGCACGAGATCGCGCACCCCGGCCACATCGAGCGGCGCGCCCGCCTGATCGAGCAGCCGCGCCAATGCCGCGTCGCCCTGATACTCCGGACCGGTGCCGATCTTCTGCATGATGCCTCGCCTCGCCGTGAAATGCCGAGGCTAGACCCGTGCCGGTGGCCGCGACAAGCAGCGGCGCGGCAATGCCGGAACGTTGTCACAGCAGCGCCCGGTCTTGCGGTGCCGACACCTCTGCCGTCCCTCAAGTCGACTCTTCGGAGTTCGTGGGAGCTCCCGACGGCGGCTCCCGCCACGGGTTCAGGCCGCCCACAATGCTCCAGACGGAAACCTGTTGCCGCTCACGGTCCCAGAGTCACGATAGGTCTATAGCTTCCCGTCCCGAACGAGAGATCTAATCATTGCATTGAAAGTTTTGTGCGGGGCGAGCTGCCGCTCAATCTCGTGTGCGGGCGTCCGCTGCATCCAGTCAGCAACGCGATATAAGAACTCGGGATATATGTTCGCATCGTCCGGACTGAGCCCCGCGCTCGCAGGATTCCATCCCGCAGGATCACCAAACACGGGAGATTTCCGCCGGGTTTCTTGCGCTGCTAGCGTCAAATCCTTGCCTTGCTGTTTGGAAATCGCCAGAGTCATAAACTCGATAAAATTCCGAATTTTTTCATCTAAAAGTACGAGTAATATCGGGCGATTCCAGTAGCCCCTAATGTCCTTATCTGTAAGACCCGCTGCCCGTCGAGGGATGTAGGCCGCATCGCTCCGCAAGAGTCGATCGCCGAAATCTGTAGAATAGAATTCTCCACGTTGCTTTCTTATCTCTTCCTTAGCCTCATTAAATAGCCTCTTTACTGTAGGTCTGACGTCGAGCCCCATTGCCGAATACGGCGAGAGCATCTTCTCCGCTTGGCCGAGTATCATCTTGTCCATCGATGACAAGCCGAACCCAAACATGCGTCTTCCTCCCTGTGATTGTCATTAGCATGGGGTAATGCTCCGCGGTACTCAATTGAATCTGGGGCCGGAATCCGGGGCTTGCGATGCAAGATTAGGATAAGGGATATGTTGGTAAAGATGTACCTAAAGGCCACGTACTTCCAAAAACTCACCCCAAAATCGGATCGCGTCGTTGCAGATATCAATAAAAAGACGGAATCCATCCGGCCCGATTAGCTTGTGTACCTGCGTTATGACTTCGAAGTACGCGATTTCGTCGTCTTCATTGTGCGTCCGGACATTGAGGATGATAGAGAATTTTCGTACACGGTCGATGAATTCGTCGGCATAGCGAAGATCTTCAATCACGTAGACGACAGGGCCGATTTCGGCTTTTGCTGTTCTGGTGCCGCGCGAATGTAGGACGCGGTGTTTCGCAGCGTTGCAGAGATCCGCGAGCAAGAGCATTGCAGGGCAGTTCTGACGGACCCAAGCATCCCATTTTCCTGAGGTCTGTAGCTCAGGCCAGTCTAAAATGTTGCCTTCAACATGCAACCGGTAGACCCAGTCCTCGACGTGCGACAGGGTAATTGCGAGATTCAGGGCACTGTCTGTCTTGTCCGCTCTACCCGTCGCTGCGAGATAACGGTCACGTTCTCGCTGTGCCTTATCCAGCCAGTCTCGAACCGTTGCCATTCCGAAGAGAAGCATCTGCGTTTCGCTTGGCGTCTCGGCCTGCCTCTTTGTCACGCTCTGCTCCCAGCTTCGGCCCGGCGTTCAAGGTGTTACGCTAGGATATAGGGGTGCGGATCGATGAAGCCGGCCACATCAGTGTTGTTTAGCAATAGGGCGATCGAACACGACGTCCCGTGTCATTTCAAGATCCGCGCCCACTAGCGGCGAGCGCCGAAGCGCGTTGAACACACTGTCGGTCCAGGCCCACCCACCCGCCGGGCGGTCTCGGCGCGTCGACCCGAGGGGCCTGCGCGTGCCTATCTGCTTGTCATCGAACGCGCGCCGAATGGGGCCCAGGAGGCGCTCGAAGCGGCCTGACACGGTGAACCTCATGCAGCCCGCTCGCCGAAGCACCAGCGTATGCCATCCCTTGATCGCGATCCGCCCAAGAAGCACCAGCCCGGCGGCCCGATGCGCCGCGGCGACGTATGCTTCCTGGCTCGCCAGCAGGCCGGAGAGGATGGCGATCCCGCCCGGCGCGAGGTAGCGGGCGAGGTCCGGCGCCATGCGGGCCAGCGGGCGCGCGAGGATGTTGGCAAAGACAAGGTCGTAAGGCGCTCCGGCGCGGACGCTCGGACCCCCGTAGCCGTCGCTCGCGCGGCACGCTACCAGCGGCGCCACGCCGTTGAGCCGCGCGTTCTCGCGCGCCACCTCGACCGAATGGGCATCGATATCGCAGGCCAGCACCTTCACGTGCCACGTCTTGGCGGCCGCGATGGCGAGGATGCCGGTGCCGGCCCCCATGTCGAGGATGCGGCGCCTTCGACCACGCCGGGCGAGAAGGCCGAGCGCGCGGAGGCAGCCTTCCGTCGTGGCATGCTCGCCGGTGCCGAAGGCGGTGGCGGCGTCGATCAGCAGCGGGATCGACCCGGCCGGCGGCGGGTCCTCGACATGGCTGCCATGGACGAAGTAGCGGCCGATGCGCAGCGGCGGGAAGCTCTCCTGGTTGCGCTTCAGCCAGTCGATCTCCTCCTGCGGCTCGAGGTGGAGGGTCGGCTCGGAAATGTGGAGCGCACCGGCGGCGAGCGCCAGCCCGGCCTCGATGCGAGCGCGGTCCGGCTTGCCCTGGACATAGCCCTGGACGAGCCAGGGCCCCCTCGGCGTCGTCTCGAAGGCGGTGACGGCGTCGGCGACGAGGCAGATCAACTCCGCGATCGCGTCCGCGGCGCGCTCGTCGGGCACGGTCACGCCGACCCGCCACAGCCGTTCGGTCATCCCCGCTCCTTGGTCACGAAGGCGTCCATCACCTTCTTCTCGCCGGCATGCTCGAAGTCGATGGTGAGCTTGTTGTCCTCGACCTCGCGCACGGTGCCGCCGCCGAATTTCTGGTGGAACACCCGGTCGCCCGGGGCGAACCCGCCGATCTTGCGGAGGATGGCCCCTTCGACCGGCGCCGCGGTGACGTCGATTACTCGTCCCGTGCCCCAGGGATTGCCGCGCCTGAACCCGGCATACCCGACCGGCTCGACATCGAAGAGCCCGGCGCCGCGGCCGGTGGGCGCGCGGGCGCCGTGGAGCCCGGTCTCGGTCGAAGCGTCGAGCGCCGCCTGCGGCAGCTCCTCGACGAAGCGCGACGGCAGCGCGCTCTGCCAGTTGCCGTGGATCCGCCGGTTCGCGGCATAGCTGACGGCCACGCGGTGCCGGGCGCGGGTCAGGCCGACATAGGCGAGGCGGCGCTCCTCCTCCAGGCCCGCATTGCCCTTCTCGTCGAGCGCCCGCTGGTGCGGGAACAGGCCCTCCTCCCAGCCGGGCAGGAAGACGACGTCGAACTCCAGCCCCTTCGCGGCGTGGAGCGTCATCAGCGTGACCTGCTCGCCGCCCGCTTCGAGCGTATTGTCCATGACGAGGCCGACATGCTCGAGGAACCCGCCGAGCGTCTCGAACTCGGCCATGGCGACGATCAGCTCGCGCAGGTTTTCCAGCCGGCCCGGCGCGTCGGGCGAGCGGTCGGCCTGCCACATCGCGGTGTAGCCCGATTCGTCGAGCACGATCTCGGCAAGGCGCGGATGCGGCTCGGCGGCGGCACGCTCGCGCCAGCGGTCGATATCGCGGACGAAGCGGCCGAGCGCATTGCGAGCGGCCGATTTCAGCTCGTCCGTGCCGATCAGCTCGCGGGCGGTCGCGAGCAGCGTCGTCGAGCGCCGCCGTGCGAGGGCATGCAGGGTCTGCAGCGTCGCCTCGCCGATGCCGCGGCGCGGCTGGTTGACGATGCGCTCGAAGGCGAGGTCGTCCTCGGGCTGGTGGATCAGCCGCAGATAGGCCATGGCGTCGCGGATCTCGGCGCGCTCGTAGAAGCGCGGGCCGCCGACCACACGGTACGGCAGCCCGATCGCCAGGAAGCGCTCCTCGAACTCGCGCGTCTGGAAGCCGGCGCGGACCAGTACGGCGACCTCCGCGAGGCTGGTGCCGCGGCGCTGCTCCGCCTCGATCTCGTCGGCGACCCAGCGCGCCTCCTCCTCGCCGTCCCATACGCCGCGCAACCGCACCCGGTCGCCGGCCGCGCCAGCGGTCCACAGCGTCTTGCCGAGCCGGCCGCGGTTATGCGCGATCAGGTGCCCGGCCGCGTGCAGGATCTCCGGTGTCGAACGATAGTTCTGCTCCAGGCGGATGATCCGGGCGCCAGGGAAATCGCTCTCGAACTTGAGGATGTTGCCGATCTCCGCGCCACGCCAGCCATAGACCGACTGGTCATCGTCGCCGACGCAGCACAGGTTGCGGTGCTGCTGCGCCAGCAGCCGCAGCCAGAGATACTGGGCGAGGTTGGTGTCCTGGTATTCGTCCACCAGGATGTAGCGGAAGCGGCGCTGGTACTCCGCCAGCACTTCCGCGTGCTCGAGGAAGATCGTCAGGTTGTGCAAGAGCAGGTCGCCGAAATCGACGGCGTTCAGCGTGCGCAGCCGGTCCTGGTAGGTCCGGTAGAGCGTCGGCATCTTGCCGCCGGCGAAATCCTCGGCCTCGGTCGTGTCGATCTTGTCGGGGGTGAGGCCGCGATCCTTCCAACGCTCGATGACGGCGTGCACGGCGCGCGCGGCCCAGCGCTTGTCGTCGATGCCTTCGGCGGCCAGCACCTGCTTAACCAGGCGCAACTGGTCGTCGGTGTCGAGGATCGTGAAGTTCGATTTCAGCCCGACCAGGTCGGCGTGGCGCCTGAGGATGCGCATCGCCTGCGAATGGAACGTGCCGAGCCACAGGCCTTCGGTCGCCTCGCCGATCAGCCGCTCCAGCCGCTCGCGCATCTCGTTCGCGGCCTTGTTGGTGAAGGTGACGGCCAGGATCTGGCTGGGGAAGGCGCGCCGGGTGATCAGGATGTGCGCGAGCCGCGTCGTCAGCACGCGCGTCTTGCCCGTGCCGGCGCCGGCCAGCACCAGCACCGGCCCGTCGAGAGCCTCGACCGCCTGGCGCTGCGGCTCGTTGAGGTCGGCGAGATAGGGCGGTGTCGAAGAAGGGAGCGACATGGTCGGCGAGGTTACCCGCCGCGGTCTGCGGAAAGAAGGGCGCTGAAGGCCGGGGGTGGCTGGCTTGACCGGGAGGCATCGGTGCCGCAGTCTCACGCAAGCAACGATCCCGACTGCTTCTCCTCCCGGAACGAGGGCATCATGCAAAATACGTCTGGTCGTGAAATCGCGAGCTTCTTCGGCTCCCATTTTGCCGTGTACCTGCTGACTGCGGGCGTTATCTATCCGCTCGTCATTCAGCCGCTGTACCGGACGTTGCTTGAGCAGGGGATGGATAGGAGCGAGATCAGCTTTGTCACGATCGGCACAGGTTTCTTCGTGTCGGCCGTTTCCTGGATCGTCGTCTTCATCGCTTTCATCCTGCTGCGCGGACCGGTCGGGCAGGAGCCCGACCGATCGGTCGGCGGCTTCTAGAACCGCTCAACGACCTCCGTTCGACCGCCCGCGGCCAAGCTGCTTCGGGCGGACGATCGACGGCCGAATCCATCAAGCGTCGCCATCCGGCATCGGCAGGATTTGCCGATGATGCCCGCGATTGACAATCTCGTTGTTGATCGATCGTTAAACAGTGGATTCTTCCGCTGACACGCGGTAAGGATGCCCCGGCCGGGCGGGGGGATTGCGGCGGTATCGGGAAGCGGGGGCGGACGATGCGGACTCGATCGGATTCGATGCGGCTTCGGCGGCGGGCGCTTATCGCCTCGCTCCTCGCCTCGACGGTGCTCGCCCGGACGGGCGGGGCCATCGCTCAGACGACGCAGGCCGCAGAGGCGGACAATTCCGGCACGCTCCAGGAAGTCATCGTCAGCGCCCAGAAGCACGAGGAGAATCTCCAGACCGTGCCGGTGAGCGTGCAGGCGCTTGGCGAGACGGCCCTCGACCAGCTCAACGTCACCCAGTTCACCGACTATGCGAAGTTCCTGCCGAGCGTCACGTATCAGTCCGTGGGCCCCAGCCAGACCAGCATCTACATGCGCGGCGTGGCGAACGGCGACAACGCTTTTCATTCGGGGCCGCAGCCGACCGTCGGCGTCTATCTTGACGAGCAGCCCATCACCACGATCGCCGGGCAGCTCGACGTCCATATCTACGACGTCGCGCGCATCGAGACTCTGATGGGACCGCAGGGCACGCTCTACGGCGCCAGCTCCGAGGCGGGCACGATGCGCATCGTCACCAACCAGCCTGACCCCACGAAATTTGCCGCCGGCTACGATCTCGAGGTCAACTCGGTCGATCACGGCGGCATCGGCTATATCGGCGAGACCTTCGTCAACGAGCCGATCTCCGACAAGGTGGCGATCCGCATCGTGGGCTTCGACGAGCACGATGCCGGCTATATCGACAACGTCTACGGCACGCGAACCTTCTCGACCGGTATCACCATCAACAACGCCGACCGGGTGAAGAACGACTATAACGACGCCGACACCTTCGGCGGGCGCCTCGCGCTCAAGATCGATCTCGACGACGACTGGACCGTGACGCCGACCTTCATGGGCCAGGCGCAGAACACCAACGGCGTCTTCGCCTACGATCCGAAGGTCGGCGACCTCGAGGTCGCTCATTTCCTGCCCGAATACAGCCACGACCACTGGATCCAGGCGGCGCTCACCGTCACCGGCAAGGTCGGCAACTACGACCTCGTCTTCTCCGGCGGCTATTTCGACCGGCAGTTCGACGTGGCATCGGACTACTCGGACTATTCGTATTTCTACGATCTGTTCTACGGCTATGCCCATTACTTCACGAACGCGGCCGGCCAGTACATCAATCCGTCGCAGGCGCTGCTGGAGGATTACCACTACACCAAGATCAGCGACGAGCTGCGGGTCTCCTCGCCGCAGACGGACCGGTTCCGTTTTACCGCCGGGCTGTTCTTCGAGCGGCAGACGGGCGACTTCCATGACAATTACGTCGTTGCCGGGCTGTCGCCCGGTCTATCCGTGAACGGTCAGCCCGGCACCGTCTACATCAACGACCTCGACCGGACCGACCGCGACGTGGCCGCGTTCGGCCAGGCGACCTACGACATCACGCCGGACCTCGCCGCCAAGGCGGGCGTGCGCGTGTTCGATTCCTACAGCAACCTCTATGGCTTCTTCGGCTACGGCGATCCCAACCCGGTGGGGTCGGCGACGAATCCCACACTCTGCCCGAATCCGCACCAGCCGATCGCCGGCGCGCCCTGCGCCGACGTCAACCAGACCGTCGAGGAGACCAACGTCACCTACATGGTCAACCTCACCTACAAGATCGACCCGGACAAGATGGTCTACGTCACCAATTCCAGCGGATTCCGGCCGCCGGGCGTCAACCGCGTCGGCTCCTTCCCGCCCTACCAGGCCGATTACCTGGACAATTACGAGTTCGGCTGGAAGACGACCTGGTTCGACAACAAGCTGCGCTGGAACGGCGCCGTGTTCCTGATGAACTGGGACAACATGCAGTACGGGTTCCCGGGGACGAACGGCATCACCGTGATCGTCAACGCGCCCTCGGCCCAGGTCAAAGGCATCGAATCCGACCAGACCTGGGCGGTCGATCGCCACCTCACGCTCTCCGCCGCCGAATCGCTGATCGATGCCGAGCTGACGGCGAACTACTGCCAGGGCCTGGTCAACGGCAAGGTGGTCACCGACTGCCAGCCGCCGGACGCACCCTCCGGCACGCCGCTGCCGATCACGCCGGTCTTCAAGGCCAACGCCACGGCGCGCTACACCGAGGAGCTGACCGAGGACATGACCGGCTTCGTGCAGGGCTCGGTGGTGTTCAGCGGCCGCAGCTCGGCGGCGCTCTCGATCGTCGACCGCGACACGCTCGGCCAGCAGCGCCCCTACACCTCGTTCGACTTCTCCCTGGGCGTCGATTCCGACGATTTCAGCGCCTCAATCTTCGTCAAGAACGCCTTCGATGCGCGCGGCGAAGTCTACCGCTACGCCGAATGCGCCACCGCCACCTGCGGCGTCGAGCCCTATGTCAACGTGATCCAGCCGCGGACGATCGGGGTGAGGTTCAGCCAGCGGTTCTAGCGGGCCGGGCGGCGTTCGCGGAATCCGCTCGCTATCGCGCCGCCGCCACACCCGATCGGAAAAGCGCCGGCACGACTCGTCCTCTGCTTGCGCGGCCCACGCCGATTCTCTAAGCGCGGATAGCCGGGCCGCCGGCTGTCGGAGCGTGGATGAGTTCGGTCTGGATCCTCCTGGTCTTTCTCCTGACCTATGCCGGCGTGGCGGCGGGGCGTCTGCCGTGGCTGCGGATCGACCGGACCGGCATCGCGCTGCTCGGCCTGACGCTGCTGCTGCTGACCGTGCTCAGCCTCGACGAGTTCGGCGGCAGCATCGACATGTCGACACTGCTGCTGCTCTTCGCGCTGATGATCATCTCGTCGCAGTTCGTTCACTCCGGGTTCTGCGATGCGGTGTTCGAGCGCATCGCGCATGCCCAGGGGGGTCCGGTCCGCATGCTGGGCCTGACCGTCGCGCTGACCGGGGCGATGGCGGCCTTCCTCGCCAACGACATCTTCGTCTTCGCCGCCGCGCCGCTGGTGCTGGACGCCGCACGCGAGCGCGGCTACGACCCCCGGCCCTTCCTCATCGCGCTGATCGCCGCCGCCAATGCGGGCTCGGCGGCGACCATCATCGGCGCGCCGCAGACCATCATCATCGGCGAGCTGGGCGGGCTCAGGCTGCCGATGTACCTGCTTGCCTGCGGCATCCCGGCGATGTTCGCGCTCGCTTCGGTCTATGTGGCGATCGTCCTGGTGTGGAACGGGCGGTTCGAGGCCGAGCATGCCGCGGGCGAGCCGCCGCCCCCGCCGCACCGGCCGCACAACCGCAACCAGACCAATCTCGGCATCGTGGCGCTGGCCTGCCTGCTGACCCTGTTCTGCACCGACCTCGCCAAGGATGTCTGGGCGCTGGGAATCGCCGCGCTGCCGCTGCTCTTCAACCGCACGCTGACGACGCGGGCGGTGATCGCGGGGGTCGACTGGCCGCTGCTGCTGCTGGTAGCCTGCCTGTTCGGCGTCACCGGCGCGCTGGGACCGACGGGGCTCCTGGGCGCGCTCGCAGATCGGCTGCAAATGGCCGGCATGGCGCCGACCAATTTGCTGCTGCTGTCGCCGCTGGTGCTGCTGATGGGCTCGACGATCGGCAACGTGCCCGGCACCATCCTGTTTCTGCAAATCTGGAAGAACCCGCCGCCCGGCACGCTCTTCGCGCTGGCGCTGCTGTCGACTCTCGCCGGCAATTTGCTGCTGATCGCCAGCCTGTCCAATGTCATCATCGCCGAGCGCGCGGCCGAGCGTGGGGTGGTGCTGGGGCATCGCGAGTTCGC
This sequence comes from Allostellaceae bacterium, assembly GCA_035308865.1. Classification (GTDB taxonomy): domain Bacteria; phylum Pseudomonadota; class Alphaproteobacteria; order ATCC43930; family CGMCC-115725; genus DATGFU01. The sequence goes on from DATGFU010000148.1 coordinate 9,649, forward strand.
CCGGGTCGGGATTCCCGTGACGCTCGCCAGCCTCGCCTTCGCCATCTTCTGGCTATGGGCGATCGGGCTGGTGCCGCTCCTGCCGGGCGGATCGCCGTAGGAGATCCTCGATGTCCGAACCCGTCATCCGCGATGCCGTGCCGGGGGATGCAGCCGCCATCCTTCGCCTGATCAAGGAGCTCGCGGCCTTCGAACGCGAGCCCGACGCCGTGGTCGCGACAGCGGCGGATCTGGTGCGCGACGGCTGGGGGCCGACGCCGCGCTTCTCCTGCCGCATCGCCGAGCTGGACGGCGAGGTCTGCGGCTTCGCGCTGTGGTTCTTCAACTACTCGACCTGGCGCGGCCGGGCGGGAATCTATCTCGAGG
>DATGFU010000149.1:0-10950 GCA_035308865.1 Allostellaceae bacterium
CCTATCCGCTGTCGCTCCTGGAGAAGAACCGATTCCCGCAGCTCACCAAGTGGCTCTCGCGGCTGACCACCTGCGACGTGAGCGTCGTGGCCGGGCAGGAATTCGACAGTATCGACGACTGGCTGGACGCGCTCGACGCCGAGACCGAGGTGCGCGTCTCGCATAGTTCCGGCACCACGGGCACGATGTCGTTCCTGCCACGCAGCCAGGCCGAGTTCGAGACCTGGTGGCGGCTCCAGCACCTCAACCTCTTCGAGTTCCTCGATCCCGAAAGCCGCCATGACCACACCGGTGAGCACATGGACGTGATCTGGCCGACCTTCTCGCGCGGCCGGAGCGGCACCCACCGGGCGGTCGGATTCTTCAAGCGCTATGTCGCGGGATCGCCGGAACGGTTCCACCCGCTGCACGACACGGGCGTGAGCGCCGACGTCATGTTCCTGGCGGGACGGGTCCGTCGTGCCCAGGCGCGGGGCGAGCTCGACCAGCTTGAGATCAGCCCGAAGCTGAAGGCCCGCCGCGTCGAGTTCGAGGCGCAGCAGAAGGACATGGCGGGCTCCTTCGCGCGGTTCTTCGGCGAGCTGGTGGCCAGCCTCGCCGGCAAGCGGGTCATGCTGATCGGCCAGACGACGCTGCTGCACGATCTCGCCAAGGACGGACTGGCCCGCGGCCTGGAGAACGTCTTCGCCCCCGGCAGCATCGTGCAGACCGGCGGCGGCCGCAAAGGCCTCGTGTTGCCCGACGACTGGGAGCAGACGGTCGGCCGGTTCGCCGGGGTCGACAGGATCGCGCTGACCTACGGCATGACCGAGATCAACATGACCTCCTACCGCTGCAGCGAGAACCGCTACCACATGCCGGCCTGGATCATCCCTTTCGTGCTCGACCCGGAGACCGGGGCGCCAACGCCCAGGGCCGGCAGCCAGCGCGGCCGCGCCGCCTTCTTCGACCTGCTCTCGAACACCTACTGGGGCGGCTTCGTCTCCGGCGACGAGGTCGAGATCCGCTGGTCCTGCGACTGCGGCCGCACCACGCCCAATCTGCACAACCACATCCAGCGCTTCAGCGACCAGAAGGCGGGCGACGACAAGATCACGTGCGCCGCCGCAGAAGAGGCGCATCAGGCGGCGCTCGACCTGCTGACCGGCGAGTTGGTTTGAGAGGGGTTCATCCGATGCAGAGCTTCACAGCGCCCGCCATCATCCGCGGCAAGCTGATCACAGAAAACCTGGTCCGTTTCGGCGGTCGCGACGGCGCCTCGTCCTTCGAAAGCCCGGATCCCGCCAGCCTGATCGACCGGCTGCCGCTCAAGGACCCGGGCGCTCTGCTCGACCTTTATGGGCTCAGTTTCGACGAGATCGTCGATTACCTCGTCGAGCTGGGCAGCTGGCTGGATCTGGCCAAGAACGAATTCCTCCAGGAATCGCTCGACCATTCCTACGACATGTCCGACCAGACGCCGCCGCTGCTGCATCGCCAGTACGCGCAGATGGGCGGCCTGTTCACGGCACCGCTGCTGCGCGAGGCGATCGAGGCGTCGATCGGCATCAAGTATCTTGAGGGCTGGAACCCCCGGGACATGGCGGACGGACGGACAGCGCGGGTACGCGCCTTCGGCTGCCGCGCCCTCCATATCGTCGCCGGCAACAGCCCGTTCGTCTCGGCGATCACGATCATCCGCAATGCGCTCACCCGCAGCGACGCGATCATCAAGGCGCCGTCGAACGATCCGCTAACCTCGCTGGCGATCGCCCGCACCATGGCGAAGATAGCGCCCGACCACCCGCTCACGCGGCACCTGTCGGTCGCCTATTGGAAAGGCGGCGACGAGGCGTTCGAGCAACCGCTTTACCAGCCCTCCAACATCGAGAAGATCATCGCCTGGGGTGGCTTCGCCTCGGTCAAGCACGTTACCCGCTATGTCCAGCCGGGCTTGGAGCTGGTGACGCTCGACCCTAAGCGCAGCGCTACAGTGATCGGCCGGGAGGCATTCGAGAGCGACGACACCTTGCGCGACGTGGCGCTCCGGGCGGCCACCGATATCGGCGCGCTCAACCAGCTGGGCTGTGTCGCCGCGCGGGTCATCTTTGTCGAAAGTGGCACCGACGACGCCGGAATCGTCCGGCTCGCGCGCCTCGGCGAGCTGATCTATTCCGCGCTGCAGAACCTTCCGGAAAGCATCAGCACCCGCGCCAAGAGCTTCGACCCCGAGCTCCGCGCCAATATCCAGGCACTGAAGACCAATCGCGACTTCTACACGGTGATCGGCGGCAAGACCGACGAGGGCGCGGTGATCGTCTCGCACACCGACGAACCGGTCGATTTCTACCCGTCGCTCGCCTGCCGGGTCGCCAACCTGGTGCCGATCGACGACTATTCCGAGACGGTCAAGTGGATGAACGCCTATACACAGACGATCGGCGTCTATCCCGAAGCTTTGCGCCTCAAGCTGCGCGACCTGCTGCCGCTCTATGGCGCACAACGGCTGATCACGCTGGGCTACGCCAATACCGGTAGCTACGCCCTGCCGCAGGACGCGATCGAGCCGACGCGGCGCATGGTCAAGTGGATCGTCGACGAAAGCTGCGAGCCGGAACGGCTCCGGCCGCTCTGGGCCGAGCCGGTCGGCCTGCCGGCGATGCCGCAACGCCGTCGCGGGTGATCCCTCGGGCTTGCAGTCGGGCCGACGACATGGCTGTCTGACCCCGGAGCAGCCTGGCGGAGACCGAGCGCATGCAAGCACCTGCCCGAAAGAAAACCGCCGGCCCGGAGCGGCGGGAGCGGGATCCGGATCGAACGCGGCTCGCCCTGGTCGAGGCGGCGCTGAAGCTGATGGCGTCGGATGAGAGTGGTCAGTTCAGCGTGTCCCAGGTGGCACGTCTGGCCAAGGTCAACCGCGGCACCGCCTATTTCCATTTCGCGAGCCGCGAGGAATTGGTCAAGGCGGCGATCCTGCACGCCAGCGACATGATCAGCGCCAAGCTCTATACGGATGTCAGCGATGGCCCCGCGCGGCCGAGTTTCATGGGCGAGCGCGTCGCCAAGGTCGACGAGATGGCGTTGTTCCTCATCCAGAACCCGCAGCTCAGCCGGGTCTGGCTGTTCGAGGTGCTGACCAAACAGGGCGGCTTCAACGATCCGCTGACCCAGATCGTCCGCGACTCCATCGAACGAGCCGCGCATTCGGAACTCGGCCAACCCGATGTCGATGTCGACATCGTGACGCTGATGACCTTCGGCGCGTATTTTCTCTGGCCTCTGATGCTCAAGGGACGGGGCCTATCGCCCGACGAACAGATGACGATGGCCAAGCGTATCGTCACCGAGCTTTATCGAATGTCGCTCTATGGCTCGATCCGCCCGGAGAACGCACCGGAGCTGGTCGCGACCGTGCGGAAACGCCTCGCGAATTCGGATAAGCCCGCGCCGGGCTAGCTCGCCGCCCGCTTCATCTCGGCTTTCTGCTTGAGTTTCAGCATCTGCTCCCAGCCGGCGTAGTGGGTGAAGCCGTTGTCGTCGAAGAACACGAGCGGCCCGTCGGCGATGTTGATGTAGTAGGTATCCTCGAGCGCCCTGGTCTCGTCGTGGATCATGCCGTTCGGCTCCCACAGGTAGTCGCCCGCCTTCAGGATCGCGTCGCGGACCTGCAGCCTGCCGCTGATGATGAAAGTATGGATGCCGGCGAGATGCTTGTGTTTCGGTGCCACATAGCCGGCCAGGAACCGGTAGAGCACCACCCAGGTGCCGGTCGGTTCGGCCGCCAGCACCTTGATGAAGGCCTTGCCCTCGCGATCGACCTGGAGCCACTCCATTCGGTCGCTCTCGACGACGACATCGGAGAGGCCAGGCAGGACCGGCGCGATGAACTTCATGAAATCCACGATCGACCTCCCCCGCTTGCGGCTCAGGCTTCCGGCGACAGCGTCCGTATGATCGCGGCGTTCATGCCGATCAGGCGATCGACCGTGTCGCCCACGCCTATGCCGCCGGCGACGACCAGGTTCTGACCGCTGATCTGGGCGGATCGGTCGGAACCCAGAAAAAGCGCCGCGTTGGCGATATCGCGTGGCTGTCCATAGCGCTTCAGCGGCTGCATCTCGACCATGACATCCATCAGCTCGCGACTGAGCTTGGCGCGCTTCTCCTCGGGTAGGTCGAGTCCGGGGATCAGGATCGGCGTCTCGATCGGGCCCGGCGAGATCGCGTTGACGCGGATGCCATAGGGTCCGAGGACGATCGCCGCATTCTGCGTGATGTTGACGACGCCCGCCTTGGCCACCCGATAGACTGGAACGCCGTAGCCGGCATGGAACGCCGCCGTCGAGGCAGTGTTGATGATCGCCCCGGACCCTTGCGCCTTCATCGCCCGGCCAGCGAACTTGCATCCGAGCATCACGCCCAGCAGATCGACCGACATCACCTTGTCGAAATCGGCGAAGTCGTCGTCGATGAAGTCGACGGGCTTTGTGTTCCCGGCAATGCCGGCATTGTTGAACATGATGTCGAGGCGGCCGAAACAGCCAACCGCGAAGGCCACGACCGCCTCCACGTCGGCCGCCTTCGACACGTCGCAATGCCGGTAGGCGACCGACCCTCCGAGCTCCTCGGCGAGCGCCTCACCTTGGGCATCCGAGATGTCGGCGATGACGACCTTGGCACCCTCGTCACGAAAGACTCGCGCGGTCTCGCGCCCCATGCCGGAAGCACCGCCAGTTATGACGGCGACCTTGCCGATCAGCTCGTCGCTCAAGACTTCCCCCCCGCGCAAATCCCGTGACCGAGCGTCAGGCTAACCCTCTTGGCCGAGCCGTCGCAATTGATTTTTGTCACATATCGTTTAATATTCTCGGAGGTTGCCGCGGCGCCCCCTTGCGCCTCAAATTTTTTTGTGACTTTAGTCTTATAAAGCATAAAGTCGCCGAGCGGGGCGGGATCGCTGAACGAGAGCATGACGATGACCACGATCGACTGGAACCGGGTACGCAAGGGCGTTGAGCGCGACAAGCACATGGTGGTCTGGAAAGCCTATGGCTGGCCGGAGATCGCCGATCTCGATTGCTGCGCGTTTCACGATTCCCCGATCTCGGAACCCTGGGACATTCCGGACAGGCTGATCGTCTCGGTGGCGATCACCGGCTCGTTCGTCCGGCGGAACAAAAACCCGAACCAGCCCTATACGACCGATGAGATCCGCGCGTCGGCGCGCGAGGTGCTGTTGGCCGGCGCCAGCACCGTCCACATCCATGTGCGCGACGAGAATGGCTATTTTTCCCTCGACACCGAGCGTTTCAGGCAGGTGATCGAGCCGCTGAAGCAGGAATTCCCGGATCTCGCGGTCGATGGCTGCCTGGTCTGTGGGCTGCCCAACGACTGGTCAGAATTCGAGAAGATGGTGGCGAGCGGCCTGCTCGACGGTTCGCCGGTCAATTCGACGGCGGTCTATCTCGGCGACTCGCTGCTGGCCAAGCCGGCACCGATCCTGCTCGAGAAGACGCGGATGCTGCTGGAGGCCGGTTCCGTGCCGGAGATCGCCGTCTATACCGACGGCGACATTTCCAATGCCGATCGCTACCTGATCCGCTCGGGCCTGATCGGCCCGGGAGCGGTCTGGCTGATCCTGCCGGCGCTCCCCGGATGCAGCCAGATGAACAATCCGCGTCAGATGGCCGAAGGGCTGATGCGCATGTCGGGCTTGATCCGCGACATCGATCCGCAGGCGGTCATCCTGGTCTGCGCCGCCGGACGCGCCTCCAGCGCGCTCGCGATGATGGCGGTCTCGATGGGACTCCATATCCGCATCGGCATGGAGGACACCTACTACCTCCACCCGCACAAGAACGACGTCATCCGGAGCAATCTCCAGACCTTCGAGATGGCCAAGATGCTGTCCGGGGCGAGCGGCCGCCCGATCGCGACGCGCGCGGAGTACCGCGACCTGCTCCGCCGCAGCGGCAAGAGCGAGCAACCGGTCGCGTCCCGGCCTGCCGCGACGACGCGTTGAGCGAGGCTGCAGTGAACGGCGCCCTCGACGGCATCCGGGTCATCGAGCTCGGCCAGGAGATCCAGGGCCCCTACGCGACCCTGCTGCTGGCCGACATGGGCGCCGACGTGATCAAGATCGAGAACCGCGCGACCGGCGATCTCGCGCGCCGCACGACGGTCGGCCGGATCGCCGGGCCCGAGGCGCCGCACGCCGCTTTCCAGCAATATTTCCTGGTCCTCAATCGCGGCAAGAAGAGCATCACGCTCGATCTGAAGCATCCCGAGGGCAAGGCGGTGTTCCGCCGGCTGCTGGCGACCGCCGACGTGCTGCTGACCAATTTCCGGCCGGGCGTGCTCGACCGGCTGGGCTTCGGCTATGACACCGTTCACGCGGAGTTTCCGCGCCTGATCTATGCGGTCGCCTCGTCCTGGGGTCCCGAGGGACCCTGGGCGCTGCGGCCGAGCCGGGACATGCTGGCCCAGGCGGCCTCCGGGATGATGGGCAAGACCGGGTTCGCCGGGCAGCCGCCGCTACCGGCAGGCTCGATCCTGGCGGACTACTCCGGCGCCTACATGGCGGCCAGCGGCGTGCTCGCCGCCCTCTATGTGCGCGAACGCAGCGGCAAGGGCCAGCGCGTCGATACCTCGATGTACGGCACGCTCATCTCGATGCAGCCCTGGGAGATCGCTCAGGCCTCGCTGACCGGCACCGAGAATCGCCGTGCCGGCCGCGGCACACAATTCCTGCACGGCGTCTGGGGCGCCTTCCGCACGGCCGACGGCTGGATCGCCATCGCCGGGGTCGACGAGGATCGCTGGGAGGTGTTCTGCACGCTGATCGGGCGGCCCGACCTCGTCGACGATCCGCATTGCGACAACGAGTGGCGCAATTTCCGCGGCGACAAGGTCCAGGCGATCCTCGACGAGATCCTGCCGACCCGGACGACCGATCAGTGGATGCGAGCCTTCGGCCCGAACGACATCTTCGCGACGCCGGTCGCCGGCTATCTGGACGTGCTCAACAGCGAGCAGGCGCTGGCCAACAACTACATCCGGGAACTCGACCATCCGGCGACCGGCCCGATCCGGCTCGCCGGCAATCCGATCCGCCTGAGCGACGCGCCGATGCGCGATTTCGTGCCCGCCCCTGGCCACGGCGCCGACACCGAGAGCGTGCTGTCGGCGCTGGGGTACACGGCGGACGAGATCGCAGCGCTCCGCACCGGCGAAGCGATTTGATCGGATATGCCATGGCGGCCCGTTGATTCGAAGGCGAGATGACGGATGGACATGCAAATGGCGAAGCAAGAGGCGGACATGGTTGGCGAGCCCAGAGTCCTGGGGATCTACCACATCAATATCAACGCGACGGATCTCGAGCGCTCGCGCGCCTTCTACGAGCTGCTCGGCTTCCGGATGATCGAGGAGTTCGGCCAGGCGGGCCAGGCCGATCTCGACCGCGGCCTCGGCCTGCCCTTCACCGACACGCGCGCCTATTTCATGGGGTTCGGCCAACGTTTCGAGACCGTGATCGACCTGGTCGAGTGGAAAGAGCCGCGCGCCACCGGCAAGCCGCTCAAGATGAACGATATCGGCATGCCGCGCATGGCCTTGCGCGTGAAGAACATCGACGCGCTTTACGCTAAGCTGAAGGCCCAGGGCGTTGAGTTTCTCACCGAACCGCAGACCCTCGACTTCCTCAAGCGCCTGTCGCGCTTCGTCTGCTGCAAGGATCCGGACGGCGTGATCATCGAGTTTGTCGAGCTCTTCAAGAAAGCCTGAACGGTCGGCGGGCGCGAGGGAGGCACCATGGACGAGGCGATGATCCGCCGGATCGACGATCGGACGGAGATCAGCCACATGATCTGCCGCTTGGCGCTCGGCATGGATCTGCGCGACGAGGCGATGTTCCGGGCGTGCTGGGCGGATGAGTTCCAGCTTTCCGTCCCGGCGCTGGGTGCCGGCGCCGAGCCGATGGTCGGCCGGCTGAAGGCCGTCGATCACGCGCGCAACGTCATCGCCCGGCTGAGCGAGTTCAAGGCGACCCAGCACGTGCTGACCAACCACCTCATTGAGGTCGAGGGCGATACGGCGCAATGCTGTGTCTATCTGGTCGGCACCCACATCTTCGCCGATGTCGATAGCGGCGATCCGGTCCACACGATCGGCGCGCGGTACGAGTTCGAGTGCCGGCGGTTTCCGGACGGTTGGAAGATCGTGAGCCTGGTCTGGACCCGCCACTGGGCCACCGGGAACGAGGGTCTCTGGCAGATCGCCGAGCAGCGTGCCGCCGCGAAGCTGGCGGCGGCATAGAGAAGACCTCACGCCAGGGCAGCTTGACGGCGTTGACCCGGGCGCGAAGCCGCCTTAATGTAAATCAAATGGCTTAATTATCCGGCTTAGGTTCCGGCCTACGTGGAGGACGACAATGCGGCCCGTCGCCAGCTATTCACTGACGCAGAAGGACGTCGTCACCCAGCCCTGGGAGTACTACGCCCGCATGCGCGGCGAGGAGCCTGTGCATTACGACGAGGGCGCCCGTGCGTGGCTCGTCACGCGCTACAGCGACATCCTCCAGGCGGTCCAGATGACCGACGTGCTGTCCAACGAATTCGGCTGGGACAACCTCCGCGAAAGCTGGCAGGACGAAATCGACGAGATGATGCGGCGTGAGGCCTTCGGGCCGCATCGCGCGGCCGATAATTTCAAGGTCGACGGCGTGCTGCATTCGACCCGGCGCAAGCTGGTCGAGCAGGCCTTCAGCGCAAGCCGCGTCACCGCCATGGAGGCGCATATCGGCGGGCTCGCCCGGCGGCTGGTCGACAAGTTCATCGATCGCGGCGAGGCCGAGATTGCCGCGGAGCTGTCGGTGCCGCTGGGTCTCCTGGTGATCGCCGGCATCCTCAACGTGCCGGAAAGCCGGCTGGGCGACATGCACCGCTGGTCGGACGCCTCGGTCGCCGGGTTCGGCATGGGCATCACGAAGGAAGAGGGCATCGCCTATGCCCGCGACATCATGGAGATGCACCGGTTTCTCGCAGCCGAATTCGACAAGCGCCGGGCCGACCCCGGCGACGACATCGTCTCGGCGCTGGTCCACGCCAAGGACGAGGCCGGCAACGGGCTCAACATGACCGAGCTGCTGTCGATCTGCGTGGCACTGCTGACCGCCGGCAACGAGACGACGCGCAACGCGATGTCGTTCGGCACGCTGATCATGGCCCGCGATCCCGACCTCTTCGACCGGCTGCGCAATGCCGAAGACCAGAATCGGCTGCTGCAGCGCTTCGTCGAGGAAACGCTGCGGCTGGAGCCGACCGTCCCGCAGCTGCCGCGCTACGCGCTCGAGGATTGCGAGATCGGCGGCCAGAAGATCGCCAAGGGCGATAATATTCTGCTGTGCTGGGCCTCCGGCAATCACGACGAGGCAAAGTTTCCGATGCCGACGGCATTCCAGCTCGACCGCAACAACAGCCGACATCACCTGACCTTCGGTGCCGGCATTTATAGCTGCGTCGGCGCGATGCTGGCGCGCATGGAGATGAAGTGCTGCTTTCGCGAGCTGGTGACCCGAATGGAACGGCTCGAGCTCGCGATCCCCGAGGACGAGATCGAGATTTGGGGCACCTTCGTGTTCCGCGGACCGCGCCGCGTCCCCGTCCGCTTCACCAAGGCCGGCGCGGCCTCCTAGGTGTGCGCGGTGATCCGCATACGCCGGCGCCGCTCAGAGCAGTTCGATCTCTACCGTCTCGCCCTCGGGCACACCCTGGCAAGCCAGGCGCAGGCCGGTCGCGAGATCCGCCTCGCCCAGCACATCATTGATGCGAAGGCGCACCTCGCCGGTCAGCAACTGGAAGATGCAGGTCCCGCAATAGGCCTGCTCGCATTGGGTGGCGATCGGAATCTCAGCCCGGCGAAGCGTGCTCAACACGGTATCGCCCTCGCGGTGCGGCGCGTGCACCACGCGATTGCCGAGATGGACGATGATCTCCCTGGGCTCGACGCTCATTCCGCACCTCTTGGGCGCGGTCGGAGCCGCTGCCCTCTCCCCGGCACGCTAACCCGCCGTCACGACGTTGGCAATATAATCGTACTATGTGTCACAAAATAGAACCTGACCTGCGAATCGGCAGCCACCGGCCACTCCGGAGCCTCGCCTGATGGCGGGCCTGGCCGATCATGCCCGGAATACCCCCGACAAGCCGGCGCTGATCTTCGGCGACGGCGGCTTCGTCGAGACCTATCTCGAGCTCGAAACGCGGTCGCGGCGCATCGCAGGCTGGCTGCGGAACCGCGGCCTCCGCCAGGGCGATTGCGTCGCGATACTGATCGGGAACAGCCCCGTCCTCTTCGACGTCTATTGGGCCACGCAGCGCGCCGGCCTCTATCTCACGCCGCTGAACTGGCACTCCACGGCGGAGGAGCTCGCCTTCATCATCGACAATTGCGACGCCAGGATGCTGATCGCCGAGGGTGCCCTCGCCGCGCTGGCGGGCGACGCGGCCGGCAAGGTGGGCGGCGGCCTGGAGTACCGGATCGCCATCGCCGGCGAGATCCCCGGTTTCGCGTCGCTTGATGACGAGCTGGACCGGATCCCGGAGGACGTGGCGCTCGCCGACGAGCGGGCCGGCTCGGTGATGATCTATTCGTCCGGCACCACCGGGCGGCCCAAGGGCATCCGCCGCCCGTTGTCGGGGCGCAGCCTCGACGATCCGGCCCTGGTCGCCGCGACGACGCTGGTGATGCGGACCTTCGGCTTCACCGGTGGCGACACCTATCTCTGCCCGGCGCCGCTCTATCACGCCGGGCCGCTGCGCTCGTGCAGCGCCATGCAGATGCTGGGCGCAACCGTCGTGGCGATGCATCGGTTCGATGCCGAGACCGCGCTCCGCGTGATCGGCGAACGCAAGGTCACGGTGGCGCAGTTCGTGCCGACCCATTTCAAGCGGATGCTGGAATTGCCGGAGC
>DATGFU010000150.1:0-10807 GCA_035308865.1 Allostellaceae bacterium
CCCGGCATCACGGGCTGACGCTGGTCACGCGGAACGTTTCGGACTTCGCGCCGCTGGGGGTGCCGCTCCTCGACCCGTGGACCGGCTCTACGCCGCCCAGTCCATGATCACCTTGCCGCTTTCGCCGGACATGGCGGTGGCGAAGGCGGCCTCGTATTCCTCGGCGGCGAAGCGGTGGGTGACCAGCGGGGTGATGTCGAGCCCGCTCTGCAGCATCGAGACCATCTTGTACCAGGTCTCGAACATCTCGCGGCCGTAGATGCCCTTGATCTCCAGCCCCTTGAAGATGACCTTGTTCCAGTCGATCGGCGTGCCGGCGGGCAGCAATCCCAGCAGCGCCACCTTGCCGCCGTGGTTCATGTGCTCCAGCATCGCGGTGAAGGCGGCGGGCACGCCCGACATCTCCAGCCCCACGTCGAAGCCCTCGGTCATGCCGAGATCGTCCATCACGTCCTTCAAATGCTCGCGCGAGGCGTTGACCGTGCGCGTGGCGCCCATCTTCTTCGCCAGGCCCAGCCGGTAGTCGTTCAGGTCGGTGATGACGATGTGGCGGGCGCCGACATGGCGCGCGATGGCGGCGGCCATGATGCCGATCGGCCCGGCGCCGGTGACGAGCACATCCTCGCCCAGCACGGGAAAGCTGAGCGCGGTATGGACGGCGTTGCCGAAGGGATCGAAGAACGAGGCCAGCTCGTCGGAAATATCATCCGGGATCTTGAAGGTGTTGAAGGCCGGCAGCGACAGGTACTCGGCGAAGCAGCCCTCGCGGTTGACGCCGATCCCGACCGTGTTGCGGCAGAGATGCCGCCGCCCGGCGCGGCAGTTGCGGCAATAGCCGCAGGTGATGTGGCCTTCGCCCGAGACGCGGTCGCCGACCCGGAAGCCGCGCACCTCCTGGCCCAGCTCGACGATCTCGCCGACGAACTCGTGGCCGACCTGGATCGGCACCGGGATCGTCTTCTGCGCCCAGTCGTCCCATTTCCAGATATGCACGTCGGTGCCGCAGATGGCCGTCTTACGGATCTTGATCAGCACGTCGTTGTGCCCGATCTCCGGCTTCTTGATCCGCTGGAGGGTGAGGCCGGGGGCGCGTTCGGCTTTGACGAGGGCCTTCATGCCTCTCTCCGCCCTTCAGGGGGGAGAGGGAGGGGCCCGCGTAGCGGGAGGGTGAGGTGGGTTCGTGGAACCGCCTGAGCGTGCCCCACCTCACCCCGACCCTCTCCCCCCCAAAGGGGCGGAGAGGGAGTCTTCTGATACGTTCTCATACTGTGGCCTCGCATGATCTGAGCCCGTGCGTTCCGTGTGCTGTCAGTCTCGGCATAACTTTGGAATCTCGCCGTGCGGCGTTTGCTCCGTTGGCGGTGCGCTGTCAGGATAGGTTGGCGTGGACGACTTCACAAAACCATGCCGCTCACATGCCGCGCGACAAGCGTTGAGGTTGTCGGTAGATTCGGTCTGCATTCGTTTCAGGGTTGCTTCTCGCCCAATGATAAATGCGTGTGGCTTATAGTTGAAATTGCAGTCTACAACCGCGTTGTCTGAAGCGCGGGTCATTCTCTCGAACGCGAAATTCATGCAGCCGCAAGCCTCCGAATCCCAAAAGACTACGAGTCCCACGATGGTTGCAGCCAGGGTAGCTGCTAGGATCAGAGGGCGCTTCATCGACACTTACGCTGCTCCCACCACGCCCAGCTCCCGACCCACCTTCGTAAACATCTCTACCGCGCGGTCGATCTGCGCGGGCGTGTGGGCGGCACTCATCTGGGTGCGGATGCGGGCCTTGCCCTTGGGCACGACGGGGTAGGAGAAGCCGATCACGTAGACGCCCTCCTGCAGCAGCCGGTCGGCCATGGTCGAGGCGAGGCGGGCGTCGCCGAGCATCACCGGGATGATCGGGTGGCGGCCGGGCACCAGGTCGAAGCCGGCGGCTGCCATGCCGGCGCGGAAGCGCTCGCCGTTCTCGCGGACCCGGCGGCGCAGCCCGGCGCCCTCCTCGCCGGCGAGCAGGTCGAGCACGGAAAGCGTCGCGGCGGCGATCGACGGCGCCAGCGAGTTCGAAAAGAGATAGGGCCGCGAGCGCTGGCGCAGCAGCTCGACGATCTCGCGCGACGCGGCGACGTAGCCGCCGCTGGCCCCGCCCATCGCCTTGCCGAAGGTGCCGGTGAGGATGTCGACCCGGCCTTCGACACCGCAGAGTTCCGGCGTGCCGCGCCCGTGCTCGCCGACGAAGCCGACCGCGTGCGAATCATCGACCATGACGAGCGCGCCGTAGCGGTCGGCGAGGCCGCAGATCCCCTTGAGGTCGGCGATGATCCCGTCCATCGAGAACACGCCGTCGGTGGCGATCAGCGTGAAGCGCGCGCCTTCCGCCTTCGCCTCTTCCAGCCTGTCGGCGAGGTCCCCCATGTCGTTGTTGCGGTAGCGAAAGCGCTTCGCCTTGGAGAGCCTGATCCCGTCGATGATCGAGGCATGGTTCAGCTCGTCGCTGACGATCGCGTCATCCTCGGTCAGCAGCGTCTCGAACAGCCCGCCATTGGCATCGAAGCAGCTCGAATAGAGGATCGAATCCTCGGTGCCGAGGAAGCCGGCGAGCGCCGCCTCAAGGCGCTTGTGGGTGGTCTGGGTGCCGCAGATGAAGCGGACCGAGGCCATGCCGAACCCGTCCGCGTCGAGTCCCTCCTTGGCGGCCGCCACCAGCCGCGGGTCGTCGGCGAGGCCGAGATAGTTGTTGGCGCAGAAGTTCAGCACCTGCGCGCCGGTCTCGAGCCCGATATCGGCGGCCTGCGGCGTCGCGATCACGCGCTCGGCCTTGTAGAATCCGTCGGCGCGAATCCGGTCGAGCGTCGCCTGCAGATGCGCGCGGTAGGCTTCGCGCATGGGTCCTCCTAGCGTGATCCCGATCATCGGCCCCGCAGGGGCGCCATGACCGCGCGACGCCGAGAATAGCCGCGCGGCGGCAGCGCCGCCAGCCGCGACGGCGCAGGACCTCGCCGCGATACCTTGTTTAGGGCGGTCATCTGTCCGCCTGATCGGGCCGTTGCCGTGTCGGCAGTGTCCTGGTCATGGACACGCGTCTCTCGCCGACCTGGTTCGGCCCGCTCTCGCCCCTGCCGCCGGTGGCGCCGCCGGGGGTGGCGGGGCGGCAGTTCGACTATCTCACCGGCTGGAACCTGCAGGTCCTGCCGCGCGCGGAGGCGGCGGCCTCGCCGGCGGAGCTGCGGGCGCTTGCCGACAGCTGCGACCTCGTGCGGCTCGCGATCGAGACCCGCAAGGACCAGCTCACCGACCTGCAATGGACGATCGCCGTGCGGGGCGGTGGCTCGGACGCTCGCGTGGGCCAGGCAACCGCGCTCCTCGCGCGGCCCGACCGCGAGCATGCCTGGGACGAATGGGTCCGCATGCTGGTCGAGGACATGCTGGTCCTCGACGCCGCCACGCTCTACCCGCGCCAGGCCTTGGACGGCAGCCTCATCGCGCTGGAGCCGCTCGACGGCGGCACCATCAAGCGGGTGCTCGACGATGACGGCCGCACGCCGGTACCACCGCTTCCCGCCTACCAGCAGATCCTGAAGGGCCTCCCCGCCGTCGACTACACGGCGGATGCGCTTCTCTACCTGCCGCGGAACCCCCGCACCTGGCGGGTCTACGGCCTCTCGCCGGTCGAGCAGTGCCTGCTCACCATCAACATCGCGCTCCGCCGGCAGATGCATAAGCTCGAGTACTACACCGAAGGCTCGATGCCCGACGCCTTCCTCGGCGTGCCCGAGGATTGGACCACCGAGCAGCTGAAGGAATACCAGGCCTATTGGGACGGGATGCTCTCGGGGAACACCGCCGAGCGGCGGCACCTGCGCTTCATCCACGGCAACGTCCGGTACGTCGAGACCAAGCCCCAGATCCTCAAGGACGATTTCGACGAGTGGCTGGCCCGCATCGTCGCCTTCGCCTTCTCCATCAGTCCCGCCCCCTTCGTGCGCCAGATGAACCGCGCCACGGCCGAGCGCCAGGACGCTCAGGCGCTGCGCGAAGGCCTCGCCCCGCTGATGCGCTGGCTGAAGCGCGTGGTCGACGAGGTGCTGGCCCGAACCATGGGCTGGCCCGACCTGGAGCTGGTCTGGCGCGACACCGTCGAGCAGGACCCGCAGAAGCAGGCGGAGATCGCGACGAGCCTGGTTGCCGCCGGGATTACCACCAGGAACGAGGCCCGCGCCACGCTCGGGCTCCCGCCGCGCCCCGACGGCGACGCGCTCACCGTCGCAGGGCCGGTCACGCCGCTGGCACGGCTGCTCGATGGGGGCACGGCGGCGCTCGCGAAGGCGCTGTGGAACACGGACCTGCACCCGCGCTGGCCGAAGGGTGCCGAAGACAGTCTGGGTGGGAAGTTCGCGCCAAAGGGCGAGGGGACCACCGCGACCGATGCCGGTGCGGGGAACACGCCGATACAGCTGACGGCCTACCGGGAAGGCGGAGCGGCGGAGGGCACGCTTGACGTCAGGGACTCGGCCACGGCTGCGGACACCGGCGGGAGCCGACCGGGCTCATCGCCTCCGCTGGAGACCAAACCGCCGCCCGGCAGAAGTTGGTCCGAGTGGCTGAACGAAGAGGTACCCGAATACAACTACGAGACGGGCGACCAAGTCGGCACTCAGCCGCGCTGGCGTTCGCTCGCGCCCTGGACCGTTCTGAGCCTGGGGCTCACACCCGCGATTGATGCGGCGTTCGATACGACGGTCGTGCCGCCGCCGATCGATCCCAACAGCCTGCCACAGGGGCGGCTGAGCCCGGAGGATTATGAAAGAGTAGGTGCACGCAATTGGTATTTATCTAGGAAATATGATCCCGACAGCTGGGTCCATCAGGTAGCCAACTTGGTCACCGGCGCGATGAGGAACCCGGCCAATGTGCTTACGCCGGCCGAAAAAGCCGAGCACGAGGCACTCAGCGCCAGACTTCGTTTCAACATCCTCGGCCCGCCGCCGACGCCTGAAGAAGCTCGGATCGATGCGATAGCCGACAGCCCGATCGGCGGAGCCGCGTTTACTTTAGCGGGGCTTCTCGGTGCAGACCAAAAGGGCCAGGATCTCGCGCTCGCGATCGGCAGCGCCGTCGAGGGGTATGCCACCGTGCGTGCCGGCGCGCGGGCAGAGAACACTGAATTCTTAGATACGCAATCCGGCAGTAGCCTGCGGGAACGGGGCCAGAGCTTCGTCAAAGAGAACCCAGGGATACCCAAGACCGACGCGCAACGAACCGCCCAAGAGTATGAGACGCAAGTGGAGGGCGCTGCCCAGGACATCGCGGACAAGAAAAACTGGGTTCCGATCCTATTCTACACTAACCCGAACTCGGGAGGCTTAAAATTCGTCAAATTTGATGGTCTCAGTGTGCTCGCAGATGGTACGGTGGAGTTGATCGACCGTAAGACAAACATCATAGCTACCGCCACACCCGAAGGATTGCAAACTTTCCGAAGCACTGTACAGCAACTGCGAAGACAGAGCGCCGCTGTGATCCAGAACCCGGGCTTCGCTGCCGTCCTCGAACTCCCGACAGAGGAGGCGGCGGCGACAGCCCGAGCAGTGTTAAGCGCATTTAATATAAAATATATCGGAGTTCGAGTTGCTCCTATGAAATAACTAAATTGGGCAACTATTGATGATAGTCAGTGCCGTCATACGCCGGCGTGCGCCGTACGGCGATGTGTTGGACGAACTTAGCCCGACGCTTGTTCAAGCGCTTGCTGCCATTCCCGGATTCTGGGGCCCCGACAAATCTCCCTCGGATGTCGGCTTCATGCCCGACTTTGATTCGGAAGAATTCGCCGTATTGGATCTTCGAAGTGCCTTGGCGCCGGGCTTGAGCGGACTTCTCTACTATCGCATGTTCGCGGGTGACAGCATCGATCTGTACGCCGATGATCCGGACGAACTCGGCGACGATGTCCTGGAACTCGATGTCGACAACACGGTCGTGAATTATCGGACGTTCTGCCGCGAAATCTTCCCTGAGGTCGTCAGAATCTTCGGCGCTTATCGCGGAGCGGTCAAAAGCGATCGTGAGGTGCAGATACGCGACGGTGACTCGGTAATGGAGCGATATCGGGAGACCGGTTTGGACGTGAATAGACGAAGCGGCATTTTTCGTATCTGGCCTGTCAGCTATTTCGGTGATGAGCTTTGTCGGCGCAGCTTTCGGATCGGCGCAGCAGAGGTGGTAAAGCGCGCAGCGCCAATTTGCGAGCTGGCCGAGGTCCGCAATGACGGAGCATTCCTGATCGCGACCTCGGACATCGTTACGGGCAAGGATCTGGATCGCCTGAGTGTCCGCATCGCGTCGCGGATAACGCCGTGGCGCGGATTTCTATACCGTCTGATGCATCTCGGCTCGAGCTGACGCTTCCCACTGGTGCCTTTGTCCAAGAAGCGCAGCGACATGACCGAGCATCCGCCCTCCATTTTTGACAGCATCGAGCGGGTGCCTAAGATTCCCGGCACCAGACCGGGCGAAGCCCCTGAAGTTCGATATGTGTCGTTCGCACCAGAGGATACGCCGGCCCACGAATACAGCCGAATTTTGGAGCAGGTTCGGCCGGTCAGCCCGAAAGAGGGCGGCGCCTGTCTCGACGACTGTATCATCACCCTGCCGGACGGCACGATGTTCTTCGCCATGGCCTTCCACGCCGATGTCGAGGGCTGGCAGCGGCAGATCGACGGCGGCGCCCGCGCACTCGGCCGGATCTTCGCCTGGATCGACGGCGACAATCTTGCCATCTCGGATGGTCGCTCCATTCCGCTTTCGTCATGCGCGCTGCGGCTCGGTCCTTTGGTCGTGAACCGCCGTCCAATCAAAGTGAAGAGAGGGCTGGTACCCGGGATCACGATCGAGGGATACTAGCAACTGCTTATAATGGCATGGGCGCTGCGCGAAGTGACCGCTCGCCATTCAACTATTGGCGCAATAATCCCAGCCGACAAGTTTAGTGCAGTCTCACCGGAATGCTAAAGGATGAGATAAGGAGTACATGGGCATGTCTCGCTCTCTCGAAGAGATTATCGGAAAACTCGAAAAGGTCCCAAAAATCACGGGCACGCGTCCCGGCGAAGCTGATCGCGTTCGCTACGTCGATCTTGGCAATCAAAGACCGTCAGTGGTTTTCGATCGGATCACGAGCCAGGCAAAACCTCATCGTGCGACACACGGCGGTGTTGTTCTCGATAACTGCTTCGTTACCTTACCGGACGACAGCCGGTTTTGCTCATTGGTATTCAACCTTGATCTTGAGGGTTGGCGACGCCAGATCGAAGATGGCGCTCGAGAGCTTGGGTGGCGTACGGCGAGGATCGACGCGGACAACTTCATTGTATCGGACGGCCGCTCGGTTCCCCTCTCCGAATGCAAGATCGATTTTGAGCAGCCCGATTAGACTATCCCGCCGAGTGCCGCTCTTCGATGGGTACCGGCAGGTAGACGCTCACCGGTCGCCCGCTGGACCGCGAAATGGGGTGGCACCCTCACCTGCGGTACGGGCGAGGGTTCCGCAGATCATTTCTGCGCCTTGTAGCCCTGGCGCTGCTGGTCGACGAGATAGGCGTGGACCGCATCGACCTCGGCCGGCGTCAGGATGTCGGCGAAGCTTTCCATCCCGGTCGGTGCGAAGGCGCCTTTGAGGAGGATGTCGCGGAAGGCGGCGTGGATGTCGGCCGGCAGCTTGCGCAGGTCCGGCGTCACGCTCGGGCCGAAGGTGTGGCAGCGCGAGCACTGCTCCTGGAACTTGACCTCGCCGAGCTGGATCTGGGCGGGCGTCGTCTTCATCTCGGGTGGCGCCGGGAATTTGTCCGACGGCCGCGGCGCCGGCTTCGGCACCTCGCCGCCGTCGAGCCGGAAGGCGACGATGCGGTTCTCGTTGTCGTACTTGGCGGCGGCGCTGAAGGGCGGGATGGGGCCGACCGAGATCGCGGCCCCGCCGTAGCCGGTCTGCACCGCGACATACTGCACGCCGCCCACCGAATAGGTCATCGGCGCCGCCATGATGTGGCTGCCGGTATCGATCGTCTTCAGGACCTTCCCGCTGTCGGCCGCATAGGCGAAGAGCTCGCCGGTGGCGCGGCCCTGGAAGACGAGGTTGCCGGCGGTGGTCATCACGCCGCCGTCATAGCCGCGCACGCCGGACGAGGTCTCGTGCTCCCAGACCGATTTCTGCGCCACCGGGTCCCAGGCGCGGATCAGCTCGCGCACCAGCTTGACCGGCCGCTCGGCCTGCAGCGTCTTCAGGTCGGGGAGCTTGCCGTAGAGCGATTTGAGCGAGGCGGGGTCGTAATTGTCATCGGGGAAGAACGCCTGGATCGTGAAGAACCCGTTGAGGTACTTCATCCTTCCGCCGTTCGTCTCCATGTCCACCCAGATGTTCGGCACGTCGATCACCGGGATGTAGACGAGCCTGGTCGCGGGGTTGAAGGCCATCGGCGGCCAAGTGTGGCCGCCCGACCATGACGGGTAGATGTTCTTCGGCTTCTCGTAGTAGTTCGCCTGGTCGGTGACGATCGGCCGGCCGGTCTTGGGGTCGATCCCCGAGGCCCAGTTCACGTAGGTGTAGTCCTTGGCCGAGATCAGATGCCCCGTCTTGCGGTCGAGGACGTAGAAGAACCCGTTCTTGTCGGCCTGCATGACCACCTGGCGCACCCGCCCCTCGATCTCGAGATCGGCCAGGATCAGCTTCTGCACCGCATCGAAGTCCCAGCGGTCGCCGGGTGTGGTCTGGTAGTACCAGGCGAGCCGCCCGGTATCGGGATTGATAGCCAGGATCGAGCAGGTGTAGAGGTCGTCGCCGTTCTGCGCGCCGAGCTTGCGCACGTCGTAGGGTGCCGCGTTGGCGGTGCCGACATAGAGCAGGTTGAGATCGGCATCGTAGGTCATGCCGTCCCACACCGTGCCGCCGCCCTGGTAGATCGGATCGCGCTTCGAATCCCAAGTTTTCGCCGCAAGCACGAGCTCGGGCTGTTCCGGCGCACGCCCCGGTTCCGGCACGGTGTAGAAGCGCCATTTGAGCGCGCCGGTCGCGAGGTCGTAGCCCGAGACGTAGCCGCGCACCCCGCCCTTGTCCATGTCGGCGCCGCCATTGCCGATCACCACGACGTTGTGGGCGATCGCGGGGGCACCGGTGCTGGTGTAGGTGAGCTTGTGGTCGGCGATGGTGTCGACCGCCCAGATCCGCTTGCCCGTGGCGGCGTCGATCGCGTGCAGCCTTCCGTCCACCGAGCCGACGTAGACGCGGCCCTGCCATACGGCGACGCCGCGGTTGACGGCGTCGCAGCAGGGGCCGCGCAGCGCCTTGTCGTCGATGTCCGGATCGTAGCGCCACTTCTCCTTGCCGGTGGCGGCGTCGACGGCATAGACGAAGCCGAGATAGCCCGAGGTGTACATCACCCCGTCCACCACGATCGGCGTCGCCTCCTGGCCGCGATGCGTGCCGAGGTCGTAGCTCCACGCGTAGCCCAGCCGGGATACGGTCTGCTCATCGATCTGCCTCAGGGGCGAGTAGTAGTCCTGCCGCCCGTCGCGCCCGCCGGTGAGCCAGTTCTGCGGCTCCTTGTCCGCCGCCGCCAGCCGCGCCGCGGTGACGTCGCCGTCGGCGAGGGCTGACGTTGATAAACCGAGGAGAACAGCAGCAACCGCAGCGCGCCTAAAGCTCCCTCTCCGCCCCATTGGGGGGGAGAGGGTCGGGGTGAGGTGGGGCCGCTCCGGCGCTTCCGGCTTCCCCCACCTCACCCTAGCCCTCTCCGCCCCCGACGGCGGAGAGGGGGCTTGGTCCAGACGCCGCATCATCCCTGCAGCGCCATCACCTTGGCGACGGCGGGGCGGGCGGCGATCGCGGTGTTGAGCGCTCCAAGCTTGGGAAACTTGGTGTAAAGCGGCGCCGGATCGGGCGGGTACCAGCCGGCCAGCATGAAGAGGTAGATGTCGGCGGCCGACGGGTGCTCGCCGAGCAGGAAGGGCGATAGCGCCGCCTCCGCGATGCCGATGTCGCGCTCGAAATCGGCGAGGGCCTGCCGCTGGACCGTCTCGACCAAAGCCTCGCCCTCGGCCGTGTAGCGCTCGGCGTAATAGTAGCGCAGCGCTGCGTCGTAGAGGCCGGTGGCGAAGAAGAGCATCCATTGCAGATAGCGGCCATGGGCGGGGCTGCCAGCAGGCGGCGCCAGCGGGCAGGCCTGGTGCTTGTCGGTGAGATGGATGCAGATCGCGCCGGATTCGAAGATGGTGTCGCCATGCGGCAGCGTCAGCGCCGGCACCTTGCCGGTCGGGCACAGACGCCGGTACTCCGGTGTGTCTTCGGCTTCGACAAACTCGTAGGGAAGCCCGATCTCCTCCAGCAGGATCTGGACGACGATCGAGCCGGAGCCCCTGCGACCGTGGAGCCTGTAGGTTTCCGTCATCCCGATCCTCCCGCCGCTCACGGCGCAGCCTATGCCGTGCCGGCCAGTGCCCGCAATCGCGTCTGGCGTGCCGCCGGAGCCGTGCGGATTTGACGCTTGTCGACGCTAATCGGACGTATCAATCTCTGCTTGTCGCCCACAGCAATGGAGGTGACCATCGGATGACCCCACCGAGCGCGTGGTGAGTTGCCGATCCACTGGCACCGGCAACCGAGCACCTCGACCAGGATATGACCCGGCGTGACCGGGTTCCGGGCATCAGACCCGAATTCAGGCCCCCGCGAGTCCATGATGTTGGGCGCTTCAGCGGGGGCCGCCATATTCAGGCGGATTTCAGTTGGTTCGTGTCGATCGGCAGGCGGCGCAGGCGCTTGCCG
>DATGFU010000151.1:0-5719 GCA_035308865.1 Allostellaceae bacterium
CGCTCGACGAACTCGGTGTCCTCCAGCGCCGCCAAGCCGGCCGCCTCGGCCGCCGAGCTGACGTTGAACGGACCGCGCAGCCGGTTCATCACGTCCGCGATCGCCGGGGGGAAATAGCCCCAGCCGAGCCGCAGCCCGCCCAGCCCGTAGATCTTCGAGAAAGTCCGCATCATTACGACGTTCTCGGCGTGGCGGACCAGCGTCACGCCCGGCTCGTAATCGGGCCGTGCGACGTATTCGGCATAGGCCGAGTCGAGCACCAAAACGACGTGTTCCGGCAGCCCGCGATGGAGCCGGGCCACCTCCGCTTCCGGCAGGTACGTGCCGGTCGGGTTGTTCGGATTGGCGAGGAAGACGAGGCGCGTGCGCTCGCCTACCGCCGCCAGCATGGCGTCGACATCGGCGGTGAGGTCACGCTCGGGCGCCATCACCACCGCGGCGCCCACGCTCTTGGCCGCGATCCCGTACATCAGGAACCCGTGCCGGCTTTGCACGATCTCGTCGCCCGGCCCGGCATAGGCGCGGACCAGCAACCCGATGAGCTCGTCGGAGCCGTTGCCGCAGACGATGCGGTCGGCCTCGATTCCCCATTTCCCGGCCAGCGCCTGACGCAGCTCGGCGACGCTGCCGTCGGGATAACGGTGGATGCGGCCGGCATGGGCCTCAAGCGCCGCGACGGCGCGCGGGCTGGGTCCCAGCGCGCCCTCGTTCGAGGCGAGCTTGATGACCTTGTCGACGCCGGCGATACGCGACTCGCCGCCGACGTAAGGCGCGATGTCGAGAATGCCGGGACGGGGAACCGGTCGGGAGGGGGCGGAGTCGGTCATGATGCGGCGCGAATCGGTGTAGCAAGATTGTTCGCCGGCGTCGCCAGCGGCGTTGCATACCCGCCCAGCCGGCGGATCACGTCGCGGCCCTGGCCGAGCTGGGCCGCCAGCTCGCCGCGTCGCGGATCGTCCTCGGCGACATCCCCGTCGATCTCGACGAGGGCCAACGAAGCGTGCTCCCCCATCTCGACCGCCAGGATGCGCCCACCATCGAAGCCGACGGCGGCGATCGCGTTCACCACCCTCGCACGGCTGGTATCGGCATCGAACTCGACGGCCAGGAGGGTGCAGTCCGGCGGCGCCGACTCGGCGGCGGCAAGAGCGATGACGAAGGCGTCGTTGCCGGGCCGCGCATTGCCGGCACCGGCCAGCGGCAGGCGCGCGACGACTCGCGGCACGCCGGGATCGCGCGAGGCGATCAGCGGCCACCACGGCTCTGGCTCCGATTCCTGCGGCAGCGGCAGCACGCCGAAGACGGCCTTGCGGTCGGCGACCGCCTGGATCACCGGCGCAGCGGCGCGGCAGCCGAACATCGGGGCGTGGCAGCCGTACTGGGTCCGGGCGACGTCCCACAGCCCGGCCTGCTCCTCTGCGTGATAGATCGCAATGGCGCCGGGCTCGGCAAGCTGAGCTGCGATGCCGACCAACTCGCGCCAGATGCTGACGACGACGGCAAAGGGCAGCATGCCGCGATGGCGCGCGAACAGCCGCCGCAATTTCTCCGCCTCGCGGTTGGGCTGGCGCGGCGCGCCGCCGGCGGCATCGATCTGCCGGGCGAGCTCGGTCCGTGCGATCAGCAGCGTGTGCAGCCGATCGTCGATCCGGTCCAGCCGCTGCTGCAGCTCGGCCGGTTCAGGTTGCGGCATGGTGGCGGGCGTGGGCAAGATTTCCTGCGTCCCGGAAAGCGGCCGGGTCGGTTCATGTTGCTGGCAGCGAACCCACGCAGCAATCGGAATCGTCGGGTGCGCTGCCATGTCCTGCTTGCGCCCCAGGCGGGATTTCGTTGACAGGCCGCGCATCCGCACGGGAGATAGCGAGGGGAGACGCCCCTAACGGCCCGTCGCAGGCCGACTCGATCATAAGCGCATGCCACAAGACGACCCATCCAGGACCATGGTCGATCCCGATCGGCCCACCCTTCTCCTTTCCGTCACCGACCCGCTCGCCCTCGAGTCGGGCACCGTCTTGCCGGCCTACCAGATCGCGTACCAAACCTATGGTCGGCTTAATGCGGACAGGTCGAACGCGATCCTGGTCTGCCACGCGCTGACGGGCGACCAGTACGTCGCCGACCGCCACCCGATCACCGGCAAGCCCGGCTGGTGGACCACCCTCGTCGGGCCCGGACGGGTGATCGACACCGACCGCTTTTTCGTTATCTCCTCGAACGTGCTGGGCGGTTGCCTCGGCACCTCCGGGCCGAAGGAGATCGACCCGGCGACGGGCGAGCCTTGGGCGCTGAGCTTCCCTGTCATCACCATCGGCGACATGGTCGAGGCGCAGGTACGCCTCATCGACCATCTCGGGATCGACCAGCTCTTCTGCGCCATCGGCGGCTCGATGGGCGGGATGCAGGTGCTGCAATGGGCGGCCGCCCATCCCGAGCGGCTTTTCTCTGCGGTGCCACTCGCCACCGCGGCACGGCACTCGGCGCAGAACATCGCCTTCCACGAGGTCGGGCGGCAGGCGATCATGGCCGATCCGGAATGGTGCGGCGGCGACTACCTGCGCCAGGGACGGCGGCCGGAGCGCGGCCTCGCGGTTGCCCGCATGTCGGCACACATCACCTACCTGTCGGAGCAGGCGCTGCACCGCAAGTTCGGCCGCTCGCTTCAGGACCGGTCCAACGTCACCTACGGGTTCGACGCGGATTTCCAGGTCGAGAGCTATCTCCGCCATCAGGGCGCCAGCTTCGTCGACCGGTTCGATGCGAATTCCTATCTCTACATCACCCGGGCCTGCGACTACTTCGACCTGGCGGCCGAGCATGGCGGACGGCTGGCCGAGGCGTTCCGCGGCACGCAGGCCCGCTACTGCGTCATCTCCTTCACCTCCGACTGGCTCTATCCGACCTCGGAGGCCCGGACCATCGTGCATGCGCTCAATGCCGCCGCGGCCAATGTGAGCTTCGTCGAGATCGCGACCGATGCCGGCCACGACGCCTTCCTCCTGGAGGAGCCGGAATTCTTCCGCACGCTCAACGGATTCCTCGACGGCTGCGCCAAGCACCGGGGGCTGAGATGGCCGTGAGCCAGGGGATCGAGGCCGATCTCGACCTGCCGGTGGCCGCGACCGCGGCCGGCGCCCTGCGCCGCGACCTGCGGCTCATCGCGGACCTCATCGAGCCGAAGTGCCGCGTACTCGACATCGGCTGCGGCGACGGAGCACTCCTGGCCTTCCTGGCGACGACCAAATCCGTCGACGCGCGCGGCATGGAGCTGTCGCAGGAGGGCGTGAACGCCTGCGTCCGCAACGGCCTCTCGGTCATCCAGGGCGACGCCGACAACGACCTCGAAGCCTATCCCGACGGCGCCTTCGACTACGTGGTGCTGAGCCAGACCCTGCAGGCGACGCGCCGGCCGCGAGCAGTGCTGGAAAGCCTGGCCAGGATCGGAGGGCGCGCCATCGTGTCCTTCCCGAATTTCGGCTACTGGCGGGTGCGGCTGCGGCTGTTGTCATCCGGGCGGATGCCGAGCAGCGCGCTCCTCGGCCATCACTGGTACGACACGCCGAACATTCATCTCTGCACCATCCGCGACTTCATCGCGCTGGCGAGCGAGCTCGGCCTTGCCATCGAGCGGGCCCAGATCCTCGATCACGACGGCAACCCGTACGGCTTCGCCTTCGACGGCGGCCTCGCCAACTGGCTGGCCGAGCAGGCGGTGTTCGTGCTGAAGCGCGATGTGCCAGGCCGTCACACCGGCGCCCCGGCCGGGCGGTAGGCGAGCTGGCGGCGCTTCTCGGCGGCCGGGCGCGCCTTGGCGTAGATCTGCTTGGTCGCCTCGATCAGCAGCACGCCGGCAACCGTGGTGAACCATCGCGAGCCCACGCCCTCCCAGGCGCCGGCCGAGGACAGCACCATGCGGGAGCGCGTCGGCGGCATGTAGAGCGCGGCGCTGGAGACCACCGGGGTGAAGGCGGCATCGCGCAGGAGGCGTGAAAGCTGGCCCGGCGTGTAGGGATGGCCGGCACCGAACGGCGTGCGGTCGAGCTGGGCCCAGATGCCCCGGCGGTTGGGCACGACGACGAGAACCCGCCCGGCCCCCGCGAGCACGCGCCAGACCTCGTCGAGCATCGCGCGGACCTGCTCGGCGCATTCGAGCGCATGGACCAACAGCAGCCGGTCGATCGAGGAATCCTGGAACGGCAGGTCGGTCTCGTCGACGAGTGCCGCGACGTTCGGCCCTTCCTTGGGCCAGTGCAACACGCCCTGCGCCGCCGGCATGAGGGAGACCACCCGCTCCGCTTCGCCGAGATAGGGCCGGAGATAGGGTCCGGCATAGCCGATCCCGACGAGGCTCGTCCCCTCGAGCGACGGCCAGATCGTACGGATCCGCCGCCGCAGCATGCGGCAGGCCGTCTGCCCCAGGCTCGTCTCGTAGAAATCCCGGAGATCCACGACGTCGGTGTACATGCGCCGCGACCCTAGCTACCGTAGCCGCCCCTCGCAAGGAACGGCACGAGGCTGGGTCATGGCGCTGGACATCCGGCTAGTCCCACTGCTGACGGACAATTACGCCTATCTCCTCCACGACTACGGGGCGGACGTCACGGCGGTGGTCGACCCTGCCGAGGCGATACCGGTGCTGCGCGCCGCCGAGTCGGCCGGCTGGCACCTGCAATACGTGCTCAACACGCATCACCATGCCGACCACACCGGCGGCAACCGCGGCATCGTCTCGGCGACCGGCGCGACGGTGGCGGCGCCCGCGGCGGAGCGCGACCGCATTCCCGAAGTCACGGTGAGGCTGAAGGACGGCGACACCTGGCAGATCGGCGAGGCGTCGTTCCTGGCGATCGCCACGCCGGGCCACACGCTGGGACAGATCTCCTACTACTCGGCCGGCGCCAAGGTGGTGTTCACCGGCGACACGCTCTTCGCGCTCGGCTGCGGGCGGGTGTTCGAGGGCACGCCGGCGCAACTCTGGCACTCGCTGCTGCGGCTGAGGGCGCTGCCCGACCACACGAAGATCTATTGTGGCCACGAGTATACCGAGGCGAACTGCCGTTTCGCGCTGACGATCGAGCCGGAGAACGAGGCGCTGGTGCGGCGCGCCGACGAGATCCGCCGGCTGCGCGCGGCCGGGCTGCCGACCATCCCCTCGACCATCGGGCTGGAGCGTGCGACAAACCCGTTCTTCCGCGCCGACGAGCCGTCGGTGCAGAAGACTCTCGGCATGGCGGGCGCCGATCCGGAGGCGGTCTTCGCCGAGATCCGGCACCGCAAGGACATCTTCTAAATCGGGGGAAGCATGAGACTTCACTACAGCATCACCTCGCCTTTCGTGCGCAAGGTGCTGGTGGCGGCGCACGAGCTCGGCATCGCCGGAGAGATCGAGCTCTTGCCGGCGGCGCTGACCCCGATCGCGCCCAGCGAGGCGGTGAACGCGGCCAATCCGCTGGGCAAGATCCCGGCGCTCGAGATCGACGGCGAGCCGGCGCTCTACGACAGCCTCGTCATCGCCGAGTACCTCGATTCGCTCGCCGGGCCGAAGCTCTTCCCGGCCTCGGGGCCGGCGCGATGGACGGCGCTCCGGCGCGCCGCGGCCGCCGACGGGATGGCCGACGCGCTGATCCTGGTGCGCTACGAACGGCTGCTGCGGCCACCGGAAAAGCAGTTCGAGGACTGGATCGACGGCCAGATGCAGAAGGCGCTCCGCACGCTGACCGCG